>JBCBUN010000048.1:0-8442 GCA_039818145.1 Pseudomonadota bacterium | reverse complement strand
CAAAGACGATGAATCCGTCGCCCGTGCACTTTCCGGTGCTGACATGGCGGTCAATCTGGCCGGCAGCTTCTGCCTGAAGGGCATCAAATTTCTGCTTGCCGCTTTCATACAGAATGCCGACCAGATTGACCGCCATGTCAGCACCGGAAAGTGCACGGGCGACGGATTCATCGTCTTTGATGTCGGCGTAAACCGCTTCTACCTGACCCGGCAGACCCATGGTGCGTACAAAGCCTGCAAGCGAGGGGCGCCGCACGGCAGCCCGCACCCGATATCCGCGCTTGGCCAGTTCCCGGACCACGTGGCGGCCCACAAAACCGGACCCCCCAAAGACTGTTACGATTTTCGCGCTCACGCCGCGTCTTCCTTATTCAAGGCTGGCCTATTTGAAGCCGGATCAAGCCGTAGTTGATTTGTTGACCCTCTAAATAGCGCAGGTCGGCATATGCGCCTAGGGGGCTCATCGGCCCCGCGCTGATTTGGCCCGGTCAGGATCATGACGCCCCGGTTGGTTTGGCAGGCACGGTTGAGCGCTTTAGGCTTTGGGTGAATCGCGCAAAAAGACGAACATCCCGGGAAACCCCTTCATGTCATCTGCCCAAATTGATCCATCCAATCCGGACCTGCACAGCTATGCCTTTGAGAGCAATCCAGAGCCTACGCTGGCCTGGCTGCGCGAACATGATCCGGTGCATTGGTCGCAGCATGGCTACTGGTTTGTGACGCGGTATGAGGATGTGCGGGCTGTCCTGGGCGATCCCACCCGCTTTTCCAGTCAGAAAGCCGGGTTTGGCGCGAACAACCCGATCGGAAAGGATGCCGGCGGAGAGAATGGAGGAGGCGGCAAGAAGGCCTCGGACGCGGAAAAGACCATGTCCAAGGGGCTGGCGCTGTCGTTCAACCAGCAGGACCCGCCGGATCATTCCCGTGTTCGCACACTCGTCAATCAGGCCTTTTCGCGCCGTGAGATATCGGAGCGGGCCGACAAGATTCAGGCTGTCGTGGACAGGCTGATGGCTGATGCGCGGGCCAAAGGCGAGTTTGATCTGATCACCGACTTTGCCTTTCACCTGCCGATTATTGTGGCGTCCGACATCATCGGCATCCCGTCCGAGGACCGGGATCTGTTCCGGCGCAATTTTGAGCTCGCCGCCCGGCTGATGGCTCCCAAGCGCTCCGACGACGAATGGGCTGAGGCGCTCACCGGCGCCAAATGGCAGAGCAACTATATGGGCGAGTTGATTGCGAGCCGGGCCGGTGAGCCGCGCGCCGACCTGATTTCAGCCCTGATCCAGGCCTCCGAAGATGATCAGAAACTGACCGGCGGTGAAGTCGCGTCCGCCATCATGACGATCTTTACAGCGGCCGGCACCACAACTGAGCGGATGATCTCCAGTGGGGCCTTCTTGCTGTTGACTCACCCCGAGCAACTGGCAGCGCTGCGTGCGGACCACAGTCTGATGGACAATGTGCTGGAGGAGATTCTGCGCTTTCACCACCCCAACCAGTCTACCTCAACCAACCGTCGGGCCACGCAGGATGTGGAACTTGGCGGCAAGACCATTCGCGCCGGGGATACCGTGCGCGTGTCGCTTGGGTCTGCCAATCGCGATGCGGCCCAGTTTGAGGACCCTGATGCGTTCAACGTCCAGCGCACCGGCACAAAACACATGTCGTTTGGGTTCGGCATTCATTTTTGTCTGGGGTCAGCGCTGGCGCGCTATGAAACAAAAGCCGCCCTTGAAGCGCTCTTGCTTGGGGCCAACCCGATCGAGCTGATCACGCAGAACCCGGTGAAAGATCCCGATCGCCCTGATCGCTACAAGGAAATCCGTGTACGGATATCTTAAGCAGGCACGACGCTAAAGGTCGCGCTGACAAACGCGCAGTCGCGACCGTCCGCTGTCACCTTGCCCTGTGCCATATCCATGCTGCGTCCGGTTTTGATGGCGGTGGTTGTAAATTCAAGCCACTGCCCCTGCTTGGCGGGACGCAAAAAGTCCACGTGAAGCGTTACAGTGACGGCACCTGCCACGTCGTTGCCCGCCAGGCGATGAGCCTGTACGCAGCTCAGGCCCATGGCGTTGTCGGCCAGTGCTGAAATCAGCCCGCCATGTACAAGCCCCCGCGCATTGCAGTGGGCTTCACCTGCCGTGACGCCAATCACCACCGCGCCGTCATCAACACGTGAGTACAATGGCTCCCACGGGTCGGTCATGGGGCTTTTGCGAAAGTGCGGCTTGAAGCCATCGGCAATCGGTGAGGCGCTCAATGAAGGTCACTCCTGTTGAATGACCTTATAATAGACCAAATGGTCTATATGGCTAGTTTGCGATTATGGCGTGTCAGTTTGCGCAGCGCCGATGTGCTCAAGAATGAACGCCACGGCATCATCGGGCGCATGGACGGACGTATCCACAATCAGATGTGGTTCCGGCCAGGCCGCGTAGTCGCGGCCCGTCACGTCGTCCCAGCTCGGCAATTTCAGGTCCGCAATGTCCGTGGTCCGTGTCTCAACCCGGGTGCGATGATCCGCAGCATCGCTGCACACAAGCTCGATCTCATGGGCCAAAACGCCTGCGTCCCGTGCCGTCGCCCGCCACGCCTCCCGGGTCAGTGCCCACGGATTGACGCTCTCAGCGACCACGTCGCGCCCCAAAGCCAGATTGTCGGCGGCGACACCCATGGCCACGCGATAGCCATGGTCTACCACCTCCACCGGTGCCATCGGGGAGGAGCGGATGGCCTGCTCTATGGTGTCCACCCGCACGTAGACAGCGCCAAGAGCGCGGGCCAGAGGTCGGGCGAGGGTGGTTTTGCCGGTACCAGGCAGGCCTGAAAGAATAAGAAGCTGCGTCATATGCGGTTGTCCTGCGAGTCTCTGGTGCGTTCGGTGGCGAATCCGGTGCGAATCCTTGCACAAGTCGCATTCTAGGCTTGATCCGCCGGGTCCGCAGCGCTATCACTCGCCCCCTCGCGCCGCCAGACATGGCGACCACGCGGGCCCAGGTGGCGGAATTGGTAGACGCGCTAGCTTCAGGTGCTAGTGTCCGAAAGGACGTGGAAGTTCGAGTCTTCTCCTGGGCACCACTCTTCACGACAGTAAAAAACCGGTGCATTGTCCGGCCCATGACAACAACACTCCACAAAGGCGATCTGCCTGATGGTCTGGACCTCGGCGCGGTCGTCGCGGTCGATACCGAAACCATGGGTCTCAATCCGCATCGTGATGAGCTGTGCGTGGTGCAGCTCTCCTCAGGTGACGGCACCGCCCATGTGGTGCAGATGGACCGGGCGACCTATGACTGCCCAAATCTCAAGAAGATGTTTGCCGACCCAGCCTGCGTGAAGCTCTTTCACTTTGCGCGCTTCGACGTCGGCATGGTGCGCAAATATCTGGGTGTTGAGTGCGCCCCTGTCTATTGCACCAAGATCGCTTCCAAGCTTGTGCGCACCTATACGGACCGCCATGGGCTCAAGGATCTGAGCCGCGAGCTGCTGGGCATTGATATGTCGAAGCAGCAGCAGAGCTCCGATTGGGGCGCTGATACCCTCAGTGAGGCACAACTGGCCTATGCGGCATCAGACGTGCTGCATCTCCACAAGCTCAAGGAGCGACTGGACATGATGCTGGCCCGCGAGGGACGCACCGAACTGGCGCAGGCCTGTTTCGACTTCCTGCCGACCCGCGCCAGCCTTGATCTTGCCGGGTGGCCGGAAGTGGATATTTTCTCTCACTAGCACCTGCAGCCTGGGCACGTGCACGCCTCCAAAACGCCTGATTTATGGGCATTCTGGTTGACCCTACAGGGCCTGCGGAGACATACTCCGGCGCAAGGTCTTGCTTCTGGCAAGGTTTTTGCTTAAACGCGCCGCTTCGGCGCAGCACGGGCGTCTGGATTTCTCCGGGAAAGCGGCACTTCATTCTATGGCCAAGACACAGATACCAGCTTCGGTGACAGCGTCCGCTGATCCGGACTCTGCTTCCGAGCCGGCACCTGAGGATCGCGAAGCTGCTGGCCGTGTCCTGACCCTGGCATCAGACGCGCTGGCAAAGTTGCGCGACACACTGGATGGCCGATTTTCGCAGGCTGTAGATGCCATGCAGGCAACCCAGGGCCGCGTGATCGTGTCCGGCATGGGCAAGAGCGGCCATGTGGCGCGCAAGATCGCCGCGACCCTGGCCTCAACGGGCACGCCGGCGCACTACGTGCATCCAGGTGAAGCCAGCCATGGTGACCTGGGCATGGTCACCCGGGGAGACTGCCTTCTGGTGCTGTCCAACTCCGGCGAGAACCAGGAACTTGGCGACATCATCGCCCATGGAAAACGGATCAACACACCCCTGATCGCCATTACCAGCAAACCGGACTCGACCCTAGCGCGGGCCGCCACAGTTCTGCTGCACCTTCCCGAGGCGGAAGAAGCCTGCCCCATGGGCATGGCTCCGACCACGTCATCGACAATGATGATTGCGCTCGGGGACGCTCTTGCGGTGGCGCTCATGGAGCGGCGGGGCTTTACCAAGGACAAGTATCGCGAACTGCATCCCGGTGGCCGCCTGGGCCAGATGCTGGTGCGCGTGTCAGATATCATGCATCCGGTTGAGCGGGTGCCGATGGTCAAGCGTGACACCAAAGTGCCTCAGGCTGTTGCCCAGATCACAGCAAGCGGATTTGGATGTACGGGCGTTGCCGATATTGCCGGACGGCTGATCGGCGTGATTACCGATGGCGATCTGCGCCGGCATATGGGTGCAGACCTGGTAGGTCGGGACGCAACGGACGTCATGACACCATCGCCCCGCACCATTGCCAAGGATGCGTTGGCCGGCGAAGCCATTGCCCAGATGAACGAAGTCGATCCGCCGGTGATGGTTCTGTTTGTTGTGGATACAGCTTCCGATGATCCGCAGGCGCCTGTGGGCATTTTGCATATGCATGATCTGTTGCGGGCAGGCTTTGCATGAGCCTCAGCGGAACATCCAGTACACTGCAGCGGCGCACGACCCCGACGGGTCAGCGCAAACAAGCTAATGCCGCAAGCGCCAGAGCCTATAGCCGCTTCGTAGCGGCCATGAAGCTTGGCTTGGCGCTGACGGCGGTCGCACTCATTGTGGCGCTGCTATTTCTCTCCGGTACCTTTGATGGCCCGGACGAGCTGGACATCACCTTCTCGGAAGTTACATCGCGTACGGATGATCTGCGCATGGTGAGCCCGCGCATCTCCGACATTGACGATGAAGGTCAGCCTTACACCATCACGGCAACCAGTGCCGTTCAGGATGCGGACGATCCGGCCCTTATTCATCTGGACAATGTTCAAGGTGACCTTGTGAGCGCCACACAATCGTCGTGGACATCGGTGACGTCATTGGGCGGATTGCTGAATACCGATGAAGAATGGATCGACCTTGAAAAGGACGTGATGCTGTTTACCGATGGCGGCTTCCAGTTTCAGGGTGACATTGTGCGGGTTGATCTGGCGTCTGGCGACATTTCAAGCGATGCGCCTGTGTATGCACAGGGGCCTGAAGGAACAGCGGAAGGCGGCGGCCTGCGCGTGACGGACTCAGGCAACACGATCACGCTGATCAATGGTTCCAAAGTTGTGATTTTTGATGCCGGTGGTGGTGGATCATCCAGCATTTTCGGCATTGCGGACGAGTAAGCAGACCACCGGCCGGGCTGGCCGGGTTCGACTGTCGGGGCAAGACGCAGGAAAGCGATTGAGGACGATGAACAGGATTTCAGACCTAAGCCGGCTGCTGCCCGCAGCATGTTTTGCCCTTGCGGTCGTTGCGGGCAGTGCGGCTCTCATGCCCAAGGCCGACGCCCAGGAAGCTGCCTCAAGCACCAGCGATGGATTTACCGATGATCCCGGCGAACCCATCGAAGTTGTCTCCGATACGGCGGAATGGAAACGTGCGGAGAATCTGGCGATCTTCACAGGCAGGGTGGACGCAGTGCAGGGCACCATGCGACTGCGCGCCGACAAGGTCTTTGTGCACTACGTGCAAAAGGACAAGTCCGAAGATGAACCGGTAAAGGAAGATGTGCCCGAAGGTTTTGAGGGTGATCCGGAACCCGGTCCTGCCCCTGGACAGAGCATCACCAAAATTGATGCCAAGGGCAACGTCATCATCACCGACATTGACGGTCAGACGGCGGTGGGTGACTGGGCGCTCTACGACATGAAGATGCGTGAAATTTACATGGGCGACACGGTGGTGCTCACCCAGGGCGAAAACGTCATTCGCGGCCAGAAGCTGGTGATGAATCTGGATACCGGCCAGACGGTTGTGGATGCAGGCGCAGCAGGCGCTGAAGGCAGCCAGGGTGGGCGTGTTCGCTCGGTATTTGTCCCGGCTGATGAGGGAGAAGGCGGCTGATAGCCGACCTTCGGGGCACATTTTTCCGATGATCCGACCCAAGAGGGCAAAAATCATGCCTTTTTTGCGGTCAGGCCATCATGGTTCACAGATTTTTAAGCGCGCAGGCTAACTAATGACCGGTATGAACGGGGAAACCACAGGACAGACAGCGAATGCCACGGCGCAATCCGGCGGCCCGCGTCTTGTCGCGGCATCATCCGGGTTGATCATTGAAGGCATCGGAAAGAGCTTCAATAAGCGCCCGGTTGTGCGTGGTGTGTCCATGAATGTGGAGCGCGGCGAGGCCGTGGGTCTCTTGGGACCAAACGGCGCCGGCAAGACCACCTGCTTTTACATGATCGCCGGGCTGATTGAGGCTGACTATGGCTCTGTTGAGCTGGACGGCGTCGATATCTCCAAACTACCGATGTATCGCCGCGCCCGCATGGGTATCGGCTACCTGCCACAGGAAGCGTCCATCTTCCGTGGACTGACAGTTGAAGAAAACATTCGCGCGGTCATTGAGCTCGTGGAAAGCGATCACGGCCGCCGTGAAAACATGCTGGATGAATTGCTGGCAGAATTCTCGATTACCCATCTCCGCCGCACGCCATCAGTGGCGTTGTCAGGCGGTGAGCGCCGCCGCGTGGAAATTGCCCGCGCCATGGCTGCTCAACCAAACTACATGCTGCTCGATGAGCCGTTTGCGGGTATCGATCCAATTGCGACCGGTGACATCCACGAACTTGTTAGCCACCTCAAGGACCGTGGCATCGGCGTGTTGATCACCGACCATAATGTGCGTGAAACGCTTGAGCTGATCGACCGCGCATACATCATTCATGACGGGCGCCTTCTGCTTGAAGGCCTGCCCTCCGAGATTGTTGGTAACGAAGATGTTCGTCGCCTGTATCTCGGTGAGCGCTTTTCGCTGTAGGCGGGGAAGCGGGGCGCGATGGCATTAGCACCACGTCTGGAGATGCGCCAGGGCCAGTCCCTGGTAATGACGCCCCAGCTGCAGCAGGCCATCAAACTCCTGCAGCTTTCCAATATTGAACTTGCGTCTTTCGTTGAGCAGGAGCTGGAAAAAAACCCGCTTCTGGACCGCGATGAACGTGCGGAAATACCTGACCTTGCCGGTGAAAGCGCCGAGCGGGAGCGCGCTGACAGTGCCAACACAGATACGAACGCAGACGCAGCAGGTGATGGCGGCAGTGCAGACGCGACAGCTGGTGCATCAGGCGACGCAATGGCGGAACCGGATCCGGCACCGGTCTCACTGGATGATGCGTCACCCACAACCGAAATCGATTCCGGCTTTGAAGACATGTACCCCGAAGACGCGGGCTCTGACCGCTCAGGCACGGAAGCCGATGCGACGCCAGCAGCCCTTGGCGGCTCCGACTGGTCATCATCTGCAGGCGGGTCCGGCGGTGGTGTGGGCGGTGAAAGCGAGCTTGACCTTGAAAGCCGGCTAACGCGCGACCTCACATTGCATGAGCATCTGACTGAGCAGTTGGACGTGGCGATCTTTGATCCGGCCAAACGCATGATCGGTCGCTTCTTGATCGATTGCGTGGATGATGCGGGCTATTTGCGTTTCGATGATCTTGAAGATGGCGTTGACGGACTGGACGACATCGCGTCGCGCCTTGGCTCCCCGCGCACAGATGTGGACGAGGTCCTCGGCGTGATGCAGAGCTTTGAGCCGACAGGCGTCATGGCCCGATCTCTCAAGGAGTGCATGGCGCTTCAGCTCGCCGAGATGGATCACCTTGATCCTGCCATGCAGTGTTTCCTGGACAATCTTGAGCTGGTTGCGCGCCGTGACCTTGGTCAGCTGTGCAAGGTGTGTGGCGTTGATGAAGAAGACATCCGCGACATGATCGAGGAAGTGAGGTCTTTGGATCCACGCCCGGGTCTGACCTTTGGTGGCGAGGCTGCAGCCCCGGTGGTACCTGATGTGTTTGTCCGCTCCGCTCAGGGTGGCGGCTGGACTGTTGAGCTCAACACCGAGACACTGCCCCGCGTTCTCGTGAACCAGCAGTATTACGCAACGGTCTCAGGCG
>JBCBUN010000047.1:0-8477 GCA_039818145.1 Pseudomonadota bacterium | reverse complement strand
ATCTGGTGCCGGTGTTCATGGTGGTGACCCAGGGCTGGGCGATGCAGTTCGAAATGGATGAGGATTTCAACTACGAGCCGCAGGCCGACGAAAGCATTGCCAGCCGCGCTGAGGCCGCCGGAAAGTCGGGCGCTGAATATGCCTATGATCTGATGATGGGCGATGACGGCAAAGGCTTCATCTACCTGCCGCTGCTCAACTACATGGACGGCAATCTCGATTTCCTCGAAGCATTGCAGCAGGCCGACGACACGGTGAACAGCCTGTCTGATGGTGGCGCTCACTGCGGCACCATCTGCGATGCTGCCAGCCCGACCTTTATGCTTGAGCACTGGGTCAAGAACCGGTCCCGTGGCACACTCAGCATTGAGCACGCCATCAAGCGGCAGTGCCTCGATACTGCGCGTCTCTACGGCCTCAATGATCGCGGCGTGCTGAAGCCGGGGTATCTGGCTGACGTCAACGTCATCGACATGGACCAGATCAAACTCGGCAAGCCGTGGCTGGCCTTTGATCTGCCTGCAGGTGGTAAACGTTTGCTGCAAAAGGCGGATGGCTACGACTACACCATCAAGTCAGGCCAGGTGACCTTCAAGTGCGGCGTTGTGACTGACAAGCGTCCTGGCGGTCTGGTTCGCGGTCCGCAGGCTGTGGAAACACTCCAGGCGGCTGAATAAAGCGCTGCCGCCGCCGAACTGCTCTCGATGTTCAGCCAGTTTACCTGGAAAGCGTCTGACCGGACGACGTTGGATGCTTCCAGGGTTTGGTTGAACCGAGTGTGGCCCTACGGTGCATCAACGGTGTACCGGCCCGTCGCTCGCAGATAGAGGACACATCCGTCTGCGGTCTCACAGCTGATGGTGTGTGACGCTTCGCCTTTGGAACCAAAGTAGCTTCCAGGCTCAAGCGTTTTGGGGTTCTGTGTGTCCGGCTCCTGGAGCTGAACGCTGCCGCTGATAACGATCGCCCGCAGCCAGCTTTCCGCACCATTCAGTCGACCGTTAAAGTCGCGCGGCAATTTCAGAAAACTACCATTCTCCTGGCCATCTTCAGGCGATCCCCACAGGAATGCGACTTGAGGCTCGCCTGCTGCCTTCGAAACGCGATCCATGTTCAGCCAGTCTACTTCGGTGGCGTCTAACCAGACTATGTTGGACGCTTCCAGGTTCAAGGGGCGCTCGCCATTGTCAAAAGCATCGGCCTGCGGTTGCACCAGGTATGGCCCGGCCTCGATTTCCAGAAATGCAGTGGCACCGCTTCCAGGCAGGGCTGAAGTGATATGAGGTTCACCTGCGGGCTGTGTCCAGAATGAGCCTGGCCCCATCCACATCTTTTCCGCATTCGGATCATCGTTGTGCACGGCACCGCTGATGACCACGGCGCGATAGGTGATGTTGTGAATGTGTGGTGGCGACGAAAATCCGTCTGCGAATTTAAGCAATACACCGCTGGCTGTGTTCTCCAGGATATTGCCCCACAGGATGCCGGCCTGGGGACTGGCATCTCCGCGTGTGGGGTTGAGGGGCTGAAACTCAAGTTCAGATGCCTGGAGCACCTCATGTGCCGGTGCGGCCTGGGCGGTCGTCGCTGCCAGGGCTGCGGTAACCATCATCGCGCTCAGTAAGTGCCGTGGCTGCATGACTGGTTCACTCGTTTACAGGGTGGGCTTGAGACGGTTTGGATGTTGAGCAGTGTTTACGCCTGCCGCCACCGGGTGATGGCGAAGATCAGCATGATGACCCAGCAGATGGTGATTCCGAGCGTCAGCAGCGTGCCGTAGGTGGCGGGGTCGTAGAAACCCGGCAGCACAAGCAGGGCGCTTGCGGTGGCGACTACGCCGAGGATGCGCCAGAAGTGACGGCCCTGGGTGGCGATGGCAACGCCTGCAGCGGCACCGGTGATCATGATGCTCAAAAACTTTGTCCAGACTGGGTAGGCCAGCAATCCTATGTCCGGCGCGCCTTCAATGTCGGCTGTCAGACCCAGCAGGATGTTGTTCTCGATAGCATCTGCGGCAGCGGCGATAATGCCGAGCATCGCCAGCAGGTACCATATGGAGTTGCCGCTTGCCTTGCCCGCCGCGCGCAGAAACAGCGCGATGAACAGGCCGTAGGCAATCATGAAGGGGAAGTCCCAGATGTTGCCGTCATCCATCATGGCAATGCGGCGCGCGCGTTCGGGGTCATCCGGCGTGCCGAAGACGGCATGGAGGTCGGCAACGGAGCGGGCCATCTCAAATGCAATAACCGGAGAGCCATATCCCGGCTCAATGCCTGCGCTGTCTGTTGGAAATTTCGGCATCAGGAAAATGGCGATCAGCAACACGGCCAGTCCGGCCACGACGGTCAAAAACCATGCTGATTTGATCTGACCGTCTGATTGCCGGTTTGCCATTTTCGTTCCCCCTGTTTGGTGCGACGAGGATAGGGGGCGCGCGCCGCCGTGCCAAGCAGTGCAATGCCGAATTGCGGGTGGGCTATGTGGCTATTGCCGCCTTGGCGATTTTCAGATCCTCGACAAAGGCCTGGCGCATGTCTTCGGCCTTGTTCCGATCCGGTTGGCGCAGAATGGCTGACGGGTGGGTGGTGATCAGCAGGTCACTCTGGCCGTCAAGCGGCATCACCATGCCGCGAGACCGGGCGATGGAAACCGGTTGCCCGGTCAGGGCGCGCCCCGCCGTGGCACCGAGCGCGATAATGAGCTTGGGGCGCAGCAAGGCACGCTCAAGGTCAAGCCACCAGCTGCAATGGAATACTTCTCCCGCATCGGGTGTGCGGTGCAGGCGTCGTCGGCCCCGCAGCTCGTGCTTGAAGTGTTTGACTGCATTGGTCACAAACGTCCGGTCACGGATGATCCCTGCGGCGCTCAGCGCGTCGTCCAATACCTGACCGGCGGGGCCAGCGAAGGGCAGCCCTGCCACGTCTTCATGATCGCCCGGCTGCTCTCCCACCAGCATGAGCGACGCATCTGCCGGGCCTTCGCCAGGCACCGCCTGTGTTGCATTGCTGTGCAGGGGGCAGCGCGTGCAGGTGGCCCCCATGCGGGCCAGATCATCCAGCGAATGGATCGGCGCCTGCGCGATAGCCTCCGCCGCGGACTGGTGCGATTGCCGGATGCGGGTCGTGCGCGCTGCGGGCTGGGGCGCTGTGTCGATCATCGTTTCATGGCGGCCTCGCGCACCTTCGATCAAGGGGGCGATGAGGGATGCTTCGGGCATGTTCTTCCAATACTTCTTCGGCATTTCCGCCGTCATGGCCTTCACCATCAGCCGCGCCGGGTTGAACGTGCTGGCAAAATAGGTGCGCCACAAATCTTCTGCCGGGTCGCCTGAGGGGGCAGCTGATTTGGGCACACCAGCGGACATCGTAAGCGCCTTGCCGTCCCAATGGGCGCATCGGTCCGGTGTGAGGATTGACCAGCTCTGCCCGGCATAGCGCCGCATGAAAAAGGGTGCGGTCGCGTCGAGCGTGTGGTGAGAGGGCTCAAACCACGCCACGAAATGCGCCGGGTCATCGGGGCCAGGTCCGGCCACCTCGCGGAACCTGACGAAGGCTTTCATCTTGTGAGCATCGCGCGAGACTGCCTTGGCGAGCAGATGGGCGCGATGGACATCATCGTCGGACGCGATCGACAGAAGCGCCGGTGTCCGGCGCAGGCGCTGGTACAGCCGATAGGCCAGGGCAAAGCGGTCACCAGCGCGATGGCAAAGGACCTTGTCGGCGAGGGAAATGAATGCGCCGGGCACGTTGCGGGCGGGTGCATCCGGCAGACTGTCCCACGACTGTTCTGCTGCGGCGAACATGTCCGGCAGCAGGCCGGGCTCGTCGTCTCCGGCAATCCGCCAATCGATCCGTTCCGGCGCCACGCCCGCTGCGTCCAGGCGTCGGGTCGCAGCTCGCCAGGTCCTGGTGTCCGCCGGGTGGTCGAGCCTTACCGTGAAGATGTCCGGGTGTTGCGCCCGGCGCGCGTTACGGGCGGTCATGGGGCGAACATGTCGAGTTGTTTGGGCTTGCGCAGGGAGGCTTCTAGGCCGGCTGCATCCAGCAGCTTGCCCGGTTGCCAGTCAGCAGCCACAAGAAAGGGCAGGGCGCGCTTTACGGTGCGTGACATCTTGCTCAGGTCGGCAAGCCGCAGGCGGCGATGGCGGCGGGTTTTCAGAATGGCCCCCACTGCCTTGGTGCCGATGCCGGGAATGCGCAGCAGCATCGCCTTGTCTGCCCGGTTCACATCCACGGGGAACTGCCCGCGGTTGTTGAGGGCCCAGGCCAGCTTGGGGTCGATGTCGAGATCCAGCATGCCATCCTTTGTGGCGGACTCGATTTCCGGCATTTCAAAGCCGTAGAACCGGTGCAGCCAGTCAGCCTGATAAAGCCGGTGCTCGCGCTGCAGCGGTGGCGGCTTCGCCGGCAGGGACACGGATGGTGCGGGGATCGGACTGAAGGCTGAGTAGTACACTCGCCGCAACCCGTAGCCCGCGTACAGCCCGGCGCTTGTCTTGAGGATGGTGGCGTCATTGGCGTCGTCCGCCCCGACGATCATCTGGGTGGACTGGCCACCGGGGGCGAAGCGGGGTGGTTTGGCGCGGCGCAGGGTTTTGTCCTTGCGCGCCTCGCTGGCGTCGTCGATCCGGACCCGCAGGGTGCCCATGGCCTTCCGGATCGTGCCGGCGTCTTTCTCCGGTGCCAGTTTCGTCAGCCCGGCCGGGGTCGGCAGTTCCACATTGATGGACATGCGATCCGCCAGTTCGCCGGCGCGGGTGAGCAACTCGGGAGAACATTCGGGGATGGTCTTTAGGTGGATGTATCCGCCGAATTTGTGTTCGGTGCGCAGCAGGCGAAGGGCCTCCAGCATCAATTCCATTGTGTAGTCCGACGAGCGGATAATGCCCGACGACAGGAACAGACCCTCAATGTAGTTGCGCCGGTAGAACATCATGGTGAGGTCGGCCACCTCGGCGGGCGAAAAGGCGGCGCGCTCCACATTGCTCGAGACGCGATTGATGCAGTAGGCGCAATCGTAGATGCAGGCATTGGTGAGCAGGATTTTCAGCAGCGAGATGCAGCGGCCATCGGGCGCATAGGCGTGGCAGATGCCCATGCCCTCCGTTGATCCGATGCCGCCGGTTTTGAGGGAGTTGCGGTTGCCTGCCCCGCTTGACGCGCAGGAGGCATCATATTTGGCGGCGTCCGCAAGAATGGCGAGCCGTTGTTGGACGGTTTTGACGGGACGGGGCATGACGGTTTTCGGCCTCAGAACGGTGAATATGTTCACTATTTGTTCTAGAGGCAGAAACTGCAATGTCAATTGTTAGAGGCGGTTTTTTGGCAGGGTCTTAGCGGGTGTCCTGCGGCCGCCACAGGAACAGCCCGACCGCTGCAGCGACACCGAATAGGGTGTTGAAGACAGCGTTCTGCCAGAACCCCATGACCAGCGACATGGCCGTGTCCAGAACGAACCAACCGCCCATCGACAGGGCAACGCAGCGCCATAGCCAGGGGGCGATCGCTCCCGTTGTGATCTGCGTTTCAGTCGGGCCTTTGACCACCAGCGTGAGAAGGATGGCCCAGCCAAAAATGACAGCGCCGAGGACCTGATAGATGAACCCGGCATAGCGGCGGGTTTCACCCTGCATCAAACCGGCCTGCACCGGGCTCGCCTCATAGCCGCCATAGATCATCCAGTCGAAGAAGCTCACGGTCATGCTTGGAGACAGGACGAAAAAAAGCCCCATGGCGCCGAATGCGCCGGTCAGGATCATGAGGAGATGGCGGGAGGTCATGTGGCTTCGCTTTCACGGAAGTAGAGCAGCAGCGGCAGGCCGCAGGACACGCCGATGAGAAATGTCCCGGCAATCACGGCGACGATTTTGCCAACCCCCAGCTGGGTCAGGTGGGCGAGGGCGAAGACGACCAGCACTACTGCTGAAATGCCGATGTCCCATGTGAGCATGGTGGCAATCGGATTGGCGGTGGCAAGGGCAAAGAAACCGGCCACGTCACCGGCATTTTCCAGGAACCACGGCACAAAATAGGCATAGGGCATGATGATGCCGATGACCGTCAGGGCGAGGTACAGGTGTTTGCGTGACATGGAGATGTCTCCCATTTCCGAGTGCGCCGGGTGGCGTGCGTGCCCTCAAAATGGGTCAGGCAGGTCGGTGGACCAATTACCTTTCGCGTAAGCATGTTTTGCTGCGGCCAGCCGGATCATCGCCAGGCTTGCGGGCCTGCCGCAAAGCGCCATCAGCGGCTATATGCTGAGGCCTTCTCCTTGCCGCCTAGCGGCGATCCGGGCCTGTCAGTTCCGGGATCAGGATGGCGCTGGGCGGGATGCTTTCGGTCGGCTCAAGTGATGTGTTCAGCCGATAGAGTGTGGAGCAGTACGGGCAGATGATTTCATCATCCGACCCCATGTCGAGATAGACATGCGGGTGATCGTGGGGTGCGCTTGCGCCGGTGCAGTGAAATTCCTTCACCCCGACCTCAATGATCGCGACGGCATCGTCGTTTTTGAACTTGGGTACGACAGCTCCGGCCATCTTGAGATTCCCTGTTTAAGTAACTGCTGGTGCCATCTTCTACCGCTGCCGGCGGGTAGGCTGCAAGCGCTAGCTGGCGGGCTCGTTTCTGGGCCGGAAGAAGTCCGCCAGAAGCGGGTTTGTGGCATCCTGGCGCTTGTAGTTGAGGCCGTGGTCAGCGTTCTCCAGCATGTGGATGGAGGCCTCAGGCACCAGCGCGCGTAACTTGTCTGCGCTCGACGGCAGGACGGTTGGATCGTCGGCGCCAAAGACGGCAGTAACGGGCATGCCGGTTGCGGCCAGCTGCCCGTAGGTGTCGGTGCGTGAGGTCATCGGCGTGTTGCGCAGGGTGGACAGCAGCGAATCCAGATAGCCGCGATAATCCATCTGTATGCGGATGTCTCCCACCAGCCGATTTTCCTCGGCAAGGCCGGTCTCGTCATATTGTGGATCACCCAGCAGCATGCCGCGACCGACAAGGCGCCACATCAGGTCGCCGATGCCGGGCAGGCGCACGATCTTGCCTGCAAGATCATCCCCGCCTGCCACATCGAGGCCCGCAGGCACGAACAGAAACACGGCATTCACCCGCTCCGGGTGACGGCCGGCAAACTCAGCGACAATCGGACCGCCCATGGAGAGGCCGACCAGACCCACAGGCTCAGTAATGTTCAGCCCGTCCAGCAGTTCCATCAATGTGGTGTCGTAGAAATCCACCGTATAGGCGGTGCGCGGACGATCAGACCAACCGCGGCCAAAATGGTCATAGCGCAGGACGCGATATCCCTGGGAGGTGAGGGCGGACACATTCTGCTCGAAGATGAAGTGCGGCGTGGAGAAGCCGTGCACCATCACCACGACCGGACCGCTTGCCGGACCATCCCAGCGATAGTGCAGTCTGCCTCCTGTTACGGTGATGAAATCCCCGGGCGCCTTTTCCTGTTCTACCTCGGTGAGCGGGCGCAGGCCCATGTCGAGCGCGACATAGGTGATATAGCCAACGGTCAGCACGACGGCGATGATCAGCACTATCCAGTTCATTTTGTCGTCTCCGTTTGAGTGTCGTCTCCGCTTGAATATCCATGGGCCTATGCGCCGCCCGCTTCGATACCAAAGGCACGGGCCAGCCAGTAGAGCGGCCAAACCAGTGATTTGCCAAGGGCCAGCAATGTGGACACGCCCCAGCGCTCCGCCGACCAGTCCAGTGCGTCTGCCCCACCGGATGCGACCACATCCTCCCACATCAGGGCCAGCATGCTGGCGATGATGCCTGTGCTGTAAATCAAAGGCATCAATCGCCGTCTTGCGCGTCGGGCTACCGGAGCCTGTGGTGTGGTGGGTGGGGACGGCGCTGTGCTTGTTGATCGCCCGGCATAGATCCGGCGCGCTGGCGCGGCGGTGGTTGCTGACACCAGACATCTTTCAGCCATATCGCGGTCGATGGTGATGGAATGATCAGCAGACGGAACAGTCTGGCCCAGGGGATGTGACGAGGGCGCAAATGCACTGGCGAACTTGATGAGCCTCTTCTGTTCGCGGGCCGCTGTGCGCGTGTCCTGTGCCAGTGCCATGAAGGATGTGTCACCACCCATGACCAGCAGAATGTCCGCCTGTCGTTCGCGGAGTGCCCGCATGCCGTCCAGTGCCATGCGCACACGTATGTCGCCGGGCTGGGTCACCAGCGTTGCGTGCGTGTCCTTGAGCCTCTCGAGCCATGCGCGGTGGTCGTCGTCCAAAGGCTCATCACTGGAGTGATAGATATTGGTTCTGGAGATTGACCAGCCGCGTTCCGCCGCCAGACGATCTGCGAGAGCGGCGGGGTCAATGTCGGCGTTTGTCGGGCCAAACGCATAGGCCATGCCGTCTCGAAACGGCGCTGCATGGCAGAGCACAACCACACGGGGAGGAGGGGTATCTCCTGCCTGGGTATCGTCATCTGGTGGGTTTGCGCTCATCTGGT
>JBCBUN010000046.1:0-8500 GCA_039818145.1 Pseudomonadota bacterium | reverse complement strand
GTTGATGAAACCGCAGGCGCTTCAAATACTCACGCGGGTCCTTGGGTTTCACCAGAGCGTCCTGCGGCCCGTCGAGCCAGTCCACCAGGCGTGTCAGCAAAAACCGCAGAGACGCGCCGCGCGCCAGCAGTGGCAGGGCCTGTGCTTCCTCTTCCTCAAGGCTGCGCACCTTGTTGTAACCGGAAAGGAGCGCCCGTCCCTTGGTGACGTTGAAGCTGTCATCGGCCTCGAAGCACCAGGCGTTGAGACAGATCGCAATGTCATAGGCATAGGCATCCGTGCAGGCGAAGTAGAAGTCGATAAGGCCGGACAACTCCCCGCCCATGAAGAACACATTGTCCGGGAAGAGATCCGCATGGATGACGCCGCGTGGCAGGTCCTTGGGCCAGCGTGTGCCCATAAGCTCGAGCTCATCTGCAATGAGTTGGCCGAGCCCTTCGCTCACCGTGTCAGCGCGCTCCCCCGCCTGATCCGCCAGGGCAGACCAGCCCTCGACCGACAGCGCATTGGGCCGCGTCATGGAAAAGTCAGCGCCGGCTTCATGCATCTGCGCCAGCGCCATGCCGACTTGCCCGCAATGGCTCGCCTGCGGGCGTTTGACGTCCATACCTTCAAGGAACGTCACCATGGCAGCGGGTCGGTCCGCCAGCCGGTGCAGCACAGAGCCGTCGCGGGCGTGCACAGGGACCGGGCAGGAGAGGCCATGGGCTGCCAGATGCTCCATCAACCCCAGAAAGAAGGGTAGGTCGCTTTCCGACGTGCGCTTTTCATACAGTGTCAGAATGAAAGGTGATTGGGTTGTGTGCAGCAGGAAATTGGAGTTCTCCACACCTTCCGCAATGCCCTTGGCAGACTGCAGCGTGCCGATGTCGTAGCGCGCCACGAAATCGGTCAGCTCTTCGTCAGAAATCTCTGTATAAACCGCCATGGGCCTTGGTATCAGCCCGACCGGCTTGGAAGCAACAGGCGTTGTGCAGCTTAGGCGATCAGGGCCCGGGGCAGTTTGAAGATCACGTCCTCGGAGGACACCGTCACTTCTTCCACCTGCACCGTGAAGCGCTTGGCGGCTTCATCAATCACACCCTGAACAAGTGATTCCGGTGCGGAGGCTCCGGCAGTCAGACCGATGCAGAAGGTGTCATCCTTGTTGGCCACAGCGGCCTCAAGAGCGGGCCAGTCCACTTCGCCGGACTTTTGCACCAGCTGTGCCTTGGGGCAGCCAGCCTTCTCCGCAACTTCCACCAGGCGGACGGAATTGGACGAGTTGGGCGCACCCACAACAAACATCATGTCGCAACCCTCAGCGATGGCTTTGACCGCCGCCTGCCGATTGGTGGTGGCGTAGCAGATGTCATTCTTGTGCGGTCCGCGAATGGCCGGGAAACGGCGTGTCAGTGCGTTGACGATCTCAACCGTGTCATCCAGCGACAGCGTGGTCTGTGTCACATAGGCAAGCTTGGCCGGGTCAGGGGCGTGCACGGTGTTGGCGTCTTCCACGGTTTCCACCAGCGTGATGGCACCGTCAGGCAACTGTCCAAGCGTGCCTTCCACTTCCGGATGGCCCTCATGGCCGATCATCAGGATGTGGCGGCCTTCGTCGTGGTGGCGATTGGCCTCCACATGCACTTTGGAGACAAGCGGGCAGGTGGCGTCCAGATAGAACATGCCGCGGGACTCAGCGTCGGCGGGCACAGCCTTGGGCACCCCATGGGCGGAGAAAATCACCGGGCGGGTCGAATCCTCGATCTCGCTCAGTTCTTCGACAAACACAGCACCCTTTTCTTCCAACCCTTCAACCACGTGGCGGTTGTGGACGATCTCGTGGCGGACATAGACCGGCGCGCCATATTTCTCGATTGCGCGCTCCACCATGAGGATGGCCCGATCAACGCCTGCACAAAAGCCACGAGGGGCCGCAAGGCGGATCGACAGCAGGGGAGCCTGGGGTGCTGAGTCTGTCACGCAACGTCTTTCTATTGCCGGTTAACGGGCGCTTGGCTACTGTTCGCCTCCCGCCACCGCATGGGACATGTTGATGAACACCATCAACACGTCGTGGGGCGTAAGTGAGGCACCCGGGTCCCCAAGTCAAGGTATCGAATCGACGCATGGCCGACACACGAAACCCCAAGAAGAACATGGGCTTATCTTCTGTTCGTTCACCCTTTATACGCAGCGGTGCGCGTGCTGGATTTGTCACCGCGCTGGCTTTGATCGTAGCCAGCTGCGGCTGGTGGAGCGGCGAAACCGCCAAGCAGGAGCGGCTCCGGGGCTGCCCGAATGCAGGCATTCTGACCGACGCCGAACGGCTGACGGAATATCGCGACGGCTCCGGCCGCGATATCACCGATGTTGCCTACACCTGGGAGCTGCTCGATGCGGTTGCCGCATGCAGCTATGACGACACCATGATCAGTGTGGATTATGCCCTGAGCATGAGCGTCAGTGCTGGCCCTGCCGCCAGCAGACGCTCTGTGTCGGCCCCGATTTTTGTGGCCGTGACCCGTGCGGGCCAGACAGTGCTGCAGAAAACAACCTTTGTTGCCGAAGTCGAGTTCCAACCGGGCCAGCGGGTGGCTGTGTACACCCGGACATTTGAGGGCCTCGAATTTGAGGTCGGCGAAGACAATGGCGGGCTGTACGACGTTGTGTTGGGTTTCCAGCTGACACCGGCCCAAGTCGCTGAAAATCGCGCGCGAGCACGGTTTTAGCAGCGATTCTTGGCAGCTGCTGTGTCCGCGCAGAGGCGTTAAGGCCACACAAACTGGCTGATCTGCAGGGGAATGGCCCCAGCGGACCCGCATCGATTGACTCTTGACCCGCCCCACCTATCATCGCGCCTGTCAGCCGAACCTACGCGGGAGAGTCTGACGGCGTGTGCACCCCTTGGGGGTGGGCAGGCCATCGGCGCCGAAGGAGCAACCGCCCCGGAAACTCTCAGGCACCAGGGACCGCGTGGGGATGACACTCTGGAAAGCAGCAGGCGGGATTGATCCCGATTGCTCACCGAAGGAGTAAGCCCGCCACTGAGGCCCCCCTGACCGTCGGGGACAAGGCTTCGGGCAGGGTGAATCTCTCAGGTTTTCGACAGAGGGGGCGCTTGCCGCAAGGGCTGGAAACCAGCACAGGCGGAAGGCGGACCTCCGACTCTGGCGAAAGCAAAAACCCAATTGGCTGACAGCTCACACGAAACACTCGAAAAAACCGCCTTGCACGCGCTGCATGTGGAGCTTGGCGCCAAAATGGTGCCCTTCGCCGGCTACGACATGCCGGTGCAATACCCGCTTGGCGTGCTAGGCGAGCATCTGCATACCCGCGCCAAGGCCGGGTTGTTTGATGTGTCCCACATGGGCCAGGCCTATCTCATCGGTCCCGATCACGAGACAACCGCAAAGGCGTTTGAAGCGCTTGTGCCCGGCGACATCGTGGGGCTGGCCCCTGGACAGCAGCGCTACACCGTTCTGCTCAACACCGATGGCGGCATCATTGATGACCTGATGGTCACCCGCCCCCTGGACCCTGCACGCGAAGGACATCTGTTCATCGTCGTGAACGCCTCGCGCAAGGCAATTGATTTTCCACATATCCGCTCAGCTTTACCCGCAAACGTGACCCTTGAGACCCTCGATACCCAGGCACTTGTGGCTCTACAGGGCCCGGGCGCCGTGGACGTCTTTGCCAAGCACTGCCCTGCGGCCGCTGATCTGGTGTTCATGACAGCGACTCATGCCACGTTTGAGGGCATGGACGTCCATGTCAGTCGTTCCGGCTACACGGGTGAAGATGGCGTTGAAGTGTCAGTTGCGCCGCAAGACGCGGAAAAGTTTGTTCGTACCCTCCTGGCCCATGATGAGGTCGAGCCTATTGGCCTTGGGGCACGCGACAGTCTGCGCCTTGAGGCCGGTCTTTGCCTGTATGGCAACGACATCGACGAAACAACGTCTCCCATTGAGGCCAGCATCGCCTGGACCATCCCGAAGCATCGCCGCGAGGCAGGTGACTTTCCCGGCGCAGCACGCATCCTCAAGGAACTGGCAGACGGCACGACCCGCAAGCGTGTTGGCATTTTGCCGGACGGCAAGGCGCCAGCCCGTGGCCACACGGAAATTCAGGTGGGCGGCACAACCATCGGTGAAATCACCTCCGGCGGTTTTGGTCCAACAGCAGATGGCCCGGTGGCCATGGGCTACGTGGCCCGCGAGCACGCCAAGGCCGGCACTGAACTCGACCTCATCGTGCGCGGCAAACCGCGCGCAGCAAAGGTGGCCAAGCTGCCTTTCGCCCCTCATCGCTACGCAAAATAATCACACAGATTGATCGCAAGGATTTCACCAATGGCTGACACGAAATACACCAAAGACCACGAATGGGTGCGCGTAGACGGCGACACTGCGACCGTTGGCATTACAGATTACGCGCAGGAGCAGCTCGGCGACGTGGTCTATGTGGAACTGCCGGACATCGGTAAGAGCGTTGGCGCTGGCGATGAAGCCGCCGTGGTTGAATCGGTGAAGGCCGCTTCAGAAGTGTATGCGCCGATTTCCGGCGAAGTCGTTGAGGTGAACGAAGCCCTGGCGGATGCGCCCAACGGCGTCAACGACGACGCAGCAGGCGCCGGCTGGTTCGTGAAGCTGAAACTCTCAGACGCCTCGGAGCTTGAGAAGCTGATGTCTGAAGACGAATACAAATCCTATCTGGCGGAGCTCGACTGATGCGCTATTTGCCCCTCACGCCCGATGATCGCCAGCAGATGCTTGGCGTCATCGGTGCCAAGTCCATAGACGACCTGTTTGTCGACGTGCCCGAAGCAGCACGCATCGACCAAGCGTTTGACCTGCCGCCGCATCAAGGCGAGCTGGAAGTTGACCGTGCGCTGTCTGCCATGGCTGCCAAGAACACGTCCGCAGGCAGCGTGCCGTTTTTTGTCGGGGCAGGGGCGTACAAGCACCACGTGCCGTCATCTGTGGATCACCTGATCCAGCGCTCAGAGTTTCTGACGTCGTACACACCGTACCAGCCGGAAATCTCCCAGGGCACACTCCAGTACCTTTTCGAGTTTCAGACGCAGGTTGCACTGCTGACAGGCATGGATGTGGCCAATGCCTCCATGTATGACGGCTCAACCGCCTGCAGCGAAGGTGTACAGATGGCGCACCGGGTCACCCGTCGCAACAAGGCAGTGCTGTCAGGAAATCTGCACCCCCACTACCGGGCAGTGATTGAAACCACATCCAAGTTTGCGGGCGACGCTGTTGTGGCGCTTGAAGCCGATGTGACTGGCCAAGAAGACATCCCCTCACAGATTGACGGCGACACATCCTGCGTCGTCGTTCAGTACCCGGATTTCTTCGGCCATGTTGGTGATCTTTCCGATATTGCCGCGGCAGCGCACGCGCAGGGCGCTTTGCTGATCGTTGCAATCCCCGAAATTGTGTCCATGGGGGCGCTGCGCACGCCGGGCGACATGGGTGCTGACATTGTGGTGGCTGAAGGCCAGTCAATTGGCAATGCGCTCAACTATGGTGGACCCTATGTGGGCCTCTTTGCGACGCGCCAGAAATATGTGCGCCAGATGCCAGGCCGCCTGTGTGGTGAGACCGAAGACGTCGACGGCAAGCGTGGCTATGTGCTGACCCTTTCCACCCGCGAGCAGCATATCCGGCGCGAAAAAGCGACCAGCAATATCTGCACAAACTCGGGCCTGTGCTGCCTTGCATTCACAATTCACCTGGCTCTGTTGGGAGAAAAAGGCTTCACACGCCTCGCAGCCCTGAACCATGAAAGCGCCTGCAAGCTGGCAGGTACTTTGGAGGCTGTGCCCGGTGTGGACCTTGTGACACCAGCATTTTTCAACGAATTCACAATCCGCACGCCAAAGCCCGCTGCAGATGTCATCGAGGCATTGGCAGAAAAGGGTGTGCTTGGTGGCGTTCCTGCCTCACGCCTGATGCCGGGTGATGACGCTGTCAGCGACCTTATCATCGTGGCTGCAACTGAAGTGAACACAGATCAGGATCGTGCCGCCTACGTGGCAGCACTGACGGAGGTGCTGTCATGAGCGAAAAGGTAACTTTCACCGGTCATCGCGGCCTCGACCACGAAGAACAGTTGATTTTCGAACGCGGCAGAGACGCTGCCTGTGGCGTCGACCTACCTGCACCGGATGGCGTGGCGACTCGCCTTGGCGGCATGGAGCGTAGGGGGGGCGTCGGACTGCCCGGTCTTTCCGAACCCGAAGTCGTGCGCCATTTCGTGCGTCTGTCCCAGAAGAACTACGCCATTGATGCGGGCTTCTATCCGTTGGGTTCATGCACCATGAAGCACAACCCGCGCCTGAATGAAAAAATGGCGCGGCTGCCGGGCTTCTCCGATGTGCATCCGTTGCAGCCCACCTCCACTGTGCCTGGCGCCCTTGAGCTGATGAGCGAACTGGCCCGTTGGCTCATGGAACTGACAGGCATGCCGGCCGTTGCCATGTCGCCAAAGGCAGGTGCCCATGGCGAACTGTGCGGCCTCATGGCCATCCGTGCAGCCCTTGAGGCACGCGGCGAAGCGGGCACCCGTACCCGTGTGCTCGTGCCTGAAAGTGCTCATGGCACGAACCCGGCCACGGCTGCGGCCTGTGGCTTCACAGTGGATGCCATTCCTGCAACTGAAGATGGGCGCGTGGACCTGGCAGCGTTTGAAGCCAAGCTCGGCGACGATGTGGCAGGCATCATGCTCACCAATCCCAACACATGCGGCCTGTTCGAGCGCGACATCCGCAAGATTGCAGACGCCGTGCATGAGCATGGCGGCTACTTCTACTGTGACGGCGCCAACTTCAACGCCATCGTTGGGCGGGTGAAGCCCGGCGATCTTGGCGTCGATGCCATGCACATCAACCTGCACAAGACGTTCTCCACGCCCCACGGCGGTGGTGGACCCGGTGCAGGTCCCGTCGTGCTCTCAGACGCCCTGGCACCCTTTGCGCCGCTTCCCTACGTCACCAGCACCGGTGGCGAGCTGAAGCTTGTGGAAGACGAGCAGTCATCTGATGCGGACCCCTTTGGCCGCATGGTCGCATTCCATGGCCAGATGGGCATGTTCGTACGCGCTCTGTCCTACATGATGAGCCACGGCTCGGATGGTTTGCGACAGGTGGCGGAAGATGCCGTTCTCAACGCCAACTACGTGCTGGCGTCCCTCAAGGATGTCATGACCGCGAGTTTCGAAGGCCCATGCATGCACGAAGCCCTGTTCGATGATCGCTTCCTTAAGGGCACCGGTGTCGAAACGCTCGACTTTGCCAAGGCAATGATCGACGAGGGTTACCACCCGATGACGGTCTATTTCCCCCTCGTGGTTCACGGCGCGATGCTCATCGAGCCAACGGAAACCGAGTCCAAGGAAACACTGGACGAGTTCATAGGTTGCATGGCGGATCTGGCGAGGTCAGCCAAGGCCGGAGACAAGGCACGCTTTGAGAACGCGCCGGAACTCACGCCCCGTCGTCGTCTGGACGAAACAACCGCAGCGCGCAAGCCCGTGCTGCGGTGGACACCGCCCGCACCTGCGCAAGCGGCGGAGTAAGTAAGGCGGCCGGTCAGCGCCACTCGACGAGGCACACGACATGAGAATCGGCGTAGGGTCTGAGAATGACCCACGCCGATTTTCTTTCTCTCATCCGACAAAATGCGACCAATGCAGCAATTCTGGACCGCGTGCCGGCACTTGGGTTGCCCGACGCTTGGCTTGTTTCCGGCAGTCTCTTCCAGGCTGTGTGGAACAGCTTGACCGGCCGTTCGCTGGATCATGGAGTGAAGGACTACGACGTCTTCTATTTCGACCCTAACACCTCCTATGAGGCGGAAGACGCGCAGATAAAGCGTGTCGGCGAGGTGTTTGCTGATCTTGGTGTGGATATCGAGTTGCGCAATCAGGCGCGCGTCCATCTCTGGTACCAGGACCATTTCGGCGACATCGACTATCCGCCGCTGATGACCTCCTGCGAAGGGATAGACCGCTTCCTGGCCATCGCCTGCAAGGTCGGTGTGTCACTGGACGGGCAGGAGCGCATCTATGCGCCTGACGGCCTTGAGGACATCTACAACCTGTACCTGCGGCCAAACCCGTGCGTCAATTTTTCAGCGGAGCATTACGCCACCAAGACGGCGCGGTGGCTGTCACATTGGCCGGAGCTGACCATTATCAGCCCTTATCAATAAGTTACGTCCTTTGGCTCGACCAGCTTGCCGCAGGACGCACATGTGTAGTCGACCAACAGGTCTTGACCACAAGGTTCATGTATCACCGAAGACCATGTTCCATGCGTCGGTTCGATCCAATCGATGGCCCAAGTGCGAGCAACAAGGGCAGGCGCCAGCAGTGCAAGCCCTGATGGTGTCGGCTGATAGGCGGCCTGGCGTGTTTCATTCGCGCGCTCCAGTAATCCCTGGTCAACTAGGGTGCCCAGTCTGTTGCTTAAGATATTGTGCGCAAGGCCGAGCTTTGACTGTGC
>JBCBUN010000045.1:0-8570 GCA_039818145.1 Pseudomonadota bacterium | reverse complement strand
GGCTTCAAAGTGCCTGTTTTATGTTCAGAAGAGACATAAACCAGGGGCGGATTGATTGTTCCATGGGCACGGCAAAAAAGCCTGAGAGGGGCCCCAACATCGGTTTTTCTTACAGCTTTGCGTGCCAGTCAGCGACGGCTTTGCCGATTTCATCCGGAGAATCCTCCTGAATGAAATGCGACCCGGCCACTGTGACTTCTGTAAGGTTTGGCCATGTCCGAACCAGATCTCGGACGGGTCCGGCGATGAGTGCTCCGGGCTCAGCATTCACAAACAGTTTTGGAATCTGCGCTTCTGCCAGCCATGCGCCATAGCTGGTGACGATTTCAACCACGTCAGCAGGCTCACCTTCGATAGGGATCTGGCGGGGCCATGTCAGTGTCGGGCGTCGGCCTTCACCTGCCTCAGCGAACGGGCGACGGTACTCGTCCATTTCCTCGTCAGTCATGGTGCGCAAAATCGAGGTCGGGAGCACACCTTCCACGAACATGTTCTGCTCCAGCACCATCTCTTCGCCGGCTGGCGACCGGAAGCCCTGAAAAATCTCACGCGCACCTTCGGGAAACTGGTCCCATTTGGGGATCGGCGCCACGATGGCTTCCATGAAGGCAATGCCTTTGACGGCAGACGGGTTTGTGTGTGCCCAATGAAAGCCGAGACCGGAGCCCCAGTCGTGGATCACCAGGGTGACATTGCTTGTCACACCGAGCTGCTCCAGCAGGGCAAACAGGTATTTGCGGTGCTCTACATAGGTGTAGCGATCAGGACCGCTGTCATCGAGTTTGTCTGAGTCCCCCATGCCGATGAGGTCAGGCGCGATCAGGCGGCCTTTGCCCGCGAGATACGGCATGATGTTGCGCCACAGATAGGACGATGTGGGGTTGCCATGCAGAAAGACGATGGGATCACCCTCGCCCTCCTCGATGTAGGCCATCTGCTTGCCGTGGACGGTCTGAAACTTCTTTTTGTCGCGAAAGCTGTCGGCCATGATGCGGGTCCCTTGAAATTCTGCCTGAATCTGTGTCGATGAGGAGAAGGTTGTATTGGAATGATCGTTCCACTACAACAGATAACATGCCCCGAGCCAAGTCCCATTCGCGCACCACCCTGGTCGACAGCGCCCTCACCCAGTTCTGGAAGACCGGTTATCACGTCATTTCCATGGGCGATCTTGTGCGGGAGACCGGGGTCAGTCGTGGCAGCATCTACAGCGATTTTTCCGGCAAGCAGGCGCTGTTCCATGCCTGTCTTGAGCGTTACCAGGAGCTGTATGTCACGCCTGCATTTGGTCAGGTGGAGGCGGACGGTGCGGGGCTGGAGGACATCCGCAACTACATTGAGATGCAGTTGCGCTCAGTGGCGGACTCCGACCAGCCCATCCTTGGGTGCCTGGTTGCCAACACGCTGGCGCAGCTTGATCCAGACGAGACGGAGACCCGGTACAGGCTTGAAGCACACAACAGACGCCTGACGGCGGGCTTCACCAGAGTTTTCAGCCGTGAAAACGCGCCTCATGGTCGGCTCAGTGACGATGAGATCGCTGATCTTGCTGGGTTCACGACAGTTTCGGTTCAGGGCCTATGGTCCTATGCGCGCATTGCTCCGAATACGGACGTGTTGTTCAGCTACGCAGATGTTCTGATGACTGTGCTGCACCAGCAACTACGAGCGGCGCCGAACTAGCGTGTGTTGCAGAGCCCTCGAGCCCTGCCAGCGACGAAAGGGACTTGTCAGAACATCTGTGTGAAGCGGAGTTACCCAACACCATCCTGCGTGGCCGCTTCCTCCAGCCGTCGAATGGTCGCCTTGCTGGCGCCCGGCCCCGGCATCGCGACGATATTTTCCGGTCGGACTTTTCGGCCCCTGGCGTTGACCGGCTGCATGGCTTCCACCCGCAAGCCGGACGTCTGATCCACCATCACCACAGGCTCATTGTCCGCCCCGAAAACGTGCTCATTGCCCCAAAGGGTCATGGCCGCCAGAACAGGCTGAAGCGACCGGCCCTTGTCAGTCAGTTCGTAAGCAAAGCGCGTGCCCTGTGTGCCAATATCGGTTTTCCTGAAAATACCTTCATCCACCAGCACCGAGAGGCGGTGCGTCAGTAGGTTCCGCGAAATGCCGGTATTGCGCTGAAAGTCCTTGAAACGGGTCGCGCCGTAAAATGCTTCACGCACGACAAGCCACGTCCAGTGATCACCAAAGATGTTCAACATGCCGGCAATGGCGCAGGTGTGGGTGTGCTTGTGGGTCATCGGACTTTCCGGAAATTGGAAACACTTGTCTCTCAGAAAGGAGTTGTTATTTGCAACTAAGCATATTTAGTATAGAAAAACAACCAAATGACCTGCGCTCTTTTGCAGGCGAGAGGAAACGACATGGCCGACAAGAAATCCTGTCTCGTAATTGGTGCCGGAGACGACACCGGCAGCGCCATTGCCCGGGCCTTTGCCCGCGAAGGTATGGTGTCCTGTGTGGTGCGCCGTGCGCGTCACACGGAGGCTCTTGAACAGCTGGCGCAGAGCATTCGTGATGAAGGGCATGAAGCCATTGCCATGCCTGCGGATGCACGCGACGAAGACGAGATGGTTGCGCTTGTTGATCGCATCGAGAAGGAGGTCGGCCCGATTGAGGTTGCGGTCTTCAATATCGGAGCAAATGTGCGCTTCCCGATTGCTGAAACCACTGCGCGTGTGTACCGCAAAGTGTGGGAGATGGCCTGTTTTGCGGGGTTCCTGATGGGTCGGGAAGTGGCCAAACGCATGATGGAACGCGAACGTGGCACGATCATCTTCACCGGCGCGACGGCAAGCTTCAGAGGGCGTGAGACGCTTTCAGCCTTCGCAGGTGCCAAGCATGCTCTGCGTGCCCTGGCGCAAAGCATGGCGAGGGAGCTAGGACCCAAGAACATCCACGTGGCCCACACTATTCTTGATGGTGCCATCGACTCGAATTTTATCCGTGAGCAATATCCAAATGTGGATCAGCTGCGCGACGAAGATGCCATTCTCAACCCTGACCACATCGCCCAGAACTATGTGATGCTGCACAAACAGGAACGCACCGCATGGACCCATGAGCTGGACATGCGTCCGTGGAAAGAAACCTGGTAAGGACAAGAACAGATGACCAAAACCGTAGATTTCATTTTCGATTTCGCCAGCCCGAATGCCTATCTCTGCCACAAAGTACTGCCGGAGATTGCAGCGCGCACCGGCGCAACATTCAATTACATTCCCTGCCTGCTCGGCGGCATCTTCAAGGCGACCGGCAATCAGGCTCCCATGATGGCGTTCAACGGCATTAAGGGAAAACTGGACTATGACGGCCTGGAGATGCAGCGTTTCATCAAGAAGCACAATCTCTCCAAGTTCGCCATGAACCCCCACTTCCCCGTCAACACACTGCTGCTGATGCGCGGCGCGATTGCAGCTGAAATGGACGGACGCCTGATGGAGTATGTGGATGCAGGCGTCGCCCATATGTGGGAAGAGGGCCTCAAGATGGATGATCCGGAGGTCTATGCAGAAGCCATGACCAAAGCAGGCTTCGATGGCGCTGATCTGCTTGCCCGCACACAGGACCCCGCCGTGAAGCAAAAGCTTGTGGACAATACGTCCGCTGCAGTGGAACGTGGATGCTTCGGCATTCCCACTTTCTATGTCGGAAATGAAATCTTCTTCGGCAAGGAACGACTCGGCCAGATGGAAGAGGAAATCATGGCGTCCTGACGTTAGGCCCCCATACGTCACGCCGGTAAACAGGAGCACACCAGATGAGCCAGCACGCTTATGAGCCTGCAACGACGACGCGTGGACGCTTCAACTATCTGAAGCCAACCACCCAGTCTTCGCTCTATCGCAACGGCAAGGTGCTCATGCAGCGTGCCACCAACGGCAATACGGCGAGCTCAACTGGCGTCGATGTCGATAAACATATGCTGACTGTCCATAACGCCCGCTTTGCCGAACCCGGTGCGTTCACTTGTGAGCGGAACGGCTTTGAACTGCTGGACCGTCCCCTGGCAGCGCGCGACCTGGACTTCATGGACCAACAAGATGTGCTCACCCGCTATTATGCGGAGTGCGAGGACATCGTACACTCCGCTACGGGAGCGCGTGCTCTGGCCTTTGATCACAATGTGCGCTCTGCCGGCGGACACAAAGGCGGCAAGGCTGTTGCCGGTGGGCAGAACGTCCAGGAGCCTGCGCACATCATTCATGGCGACTACACTCTGACGTCAGCTCCGGACCGTCTCAGGCAGCTGGGTCAGGCCCCCGGCATCAATGACACATTGCGCGACGTGCTCAAGTCCGGTGAGACGCTGCTGTCAGATGCAGAGGTTGAAAAGGCGCTCGCCCCGGGTTGCCGGTTTGCCATCATAAATGTCTGGCGCAACATTCTGCCTGAGCCCGTGGCAACACACCCGCTGGCCCTGTGCGACAGCCAGACAGTAGCACCGGATGATCTGGTGGTGTTTGAAATCCACTACGAGGACCGCATTGGCGAGAACTATTTTGCCAAGGCATCTGACGCCCACCGCATGTACTACTTCCCGCAGATGACCCGTGACGAAGCGCTGCTTATCAAGCAATGGGATTCAGCCGGGCCACTGGCACAGACGAAAGGCCAGTCCGGCGATGGTACGGATCCGGAGGCCCCTTGCACGTTCAGCTTCCACACGGCGTTTCATGATGATGACACCGCCGAGGACGCGCCAGATCGCTGGAGCATCGAGGTGCGCTGCATCGTGATTTACGACTGACAGAATTTGGACGTCAGCCGCTTACTTTGCCGGCGATTGGGTCCCTACCGTCTAACGTTTTGTGCGCAACGAAGCCCTGATGCTGCATGTGACGGAGGTGCCATAAACTATGAGACGATCGCCACGTTACAGTGACGTCCGACCCAGTCTCGGAACTTTTCGATGTCGGGAAAAGAGATACTGCCGTAACCAAGCTTGATGAGGCCGAGTGCTGTCAGGTCTTTCAGCGCCTTGCTGAGGGAGACGCGGGACACTCCGATCATGTCGGCAAGATCCTCCTGCCGGCATTGGACATGTCCGTGCTGGCCCGCTGTCAGTTCCATTGAATACAGGGTCTTTGCCACCCGCTCACGCAGGGGCAAGCGGCGGATCGAGTCCAGGATGTCGAGCAGAAAGTGCGAGCGCGCCAGCGTGATGGACAGCAGGGTTTCGAGCAGACCCGACTCATCCTCACACAGGGCCCGGAAGCGCGCGGCGGATAGCTGGTAGATTTCTGTGGGACCGATGGCAACAAAGTCCTGCGTGCGGGGAATGTCGGTGAACAGTGTCACTTCGCCGAATGTCTGACCGGGCCCCAAGACCGACATCATCACGAAAGTTCCGTCTTCTCCAAAAACGCCCATCTGCCCGGCACCGGATTTGATGATGGAGAGGCCCGCCCGCGTGTCGCCTCGGCTCTGGATCAACTGTCCGTTCGAAAAACTGGAAATTGTCGCCTCGGCCCGCACCCTGTCAGCGATAGCCGGCGTCAGCATGTCCATGAACGGGCGGGTGTTGAACTGCAGGAGGTCGCGCATGATCTTACAAATGTACAATACTTAACATTTGTTCGCAATCGCCGGTGCTACTCCATGGTTCAAGGTCACAAGAACCAGGCTAGGGAGACCCGCCATGCAGCCGGAAATCGCCGTTATCTTCGCAGTGCTTATCGGATTTGTGCTTCTCGAAATCCTTTTCACCAGCTTTTTCAAGAAGCCGGGACAAAATCGCGGTGACGCGATTGTGGAAATCGTGTCCACGGGCGTGCTGTCCGCCTTTACCCAACCATTTGTGCTGGCAAGTGGGGCCATGGTGGCGGCGTTCGTCGCTCCGGATGCGGCCGGCATTCTTAAGGACTGGCCGTTTCTGGCAGTCTTCGCCCTGTTCCTGATTTTCGATGACATGACCCAGTACTGGTGGCACCGGCTGTCTCACTCGGTGCCGGCGCTCTACAAGCTGCATCGCCCGCACCACAATGCGCCGTACATGTCGATACGCATCGTGTACCGCAACAATCTCTTCTACTACCTACTGATGCCAGGCCTCTGGCTCTCCGGCGCGCTCATCTTCATGGGCGGCGGCTGGGTCTATGCGGTGTACATCGTCATCAAGATGACCGTCATCTATGGCGCCCACTCAGATGTTCGCTGGGATGCCCCGCTGTACAAAATTAGCTGGCTTTCCCCTGTCATGTGGTTGGTGGAACGCACCATCTCCACGCCCGCCACGCACAGCGCCCACCACGGCAAACACGCCGCAGATGGCGTCACTAACTACAAGGGCAATTTCGGCAATCTGCTGTTCTTCTGGGACGTGCTGTTCGGCACTGCCAAGATTACCCGTCAGTATCCAGAAGAAATCGGTGTCGAAAACCTGCCTGACACGACCATTGCCGAGCAATTGCTGTGGCCACTGGTCAACAGCACGCCGTCCCCGGTGCCTGTCGCATCAACACCCGCTGTGGAGAACTAGATCATGCGCACTCTTCGTCAGCGCCTTACAGGCCACGCAACCCGACTGCTTCTCGCCATGTGTCTTGCGGTTCCCGCCGCACAGGCCAAGCCAGCCGAACAACTCACCCAGGCACAGGCGGAAGAAATTTTTGATTATGCCTATCCTCTTGTGGTGATGAAGAAGAGCCAGGATGTGATGTTCACGGTACCTTTCCGTGAGCGCTCGGTACCCAATCATTTCATACACTTCAAGCGCCTCGCCCTACCGCAGAATCGCGCCGTGGTTCTGGGCAACCGCAACACGCTCTACAGCGTCGGCTGGGTTGATCTCAGCAAGGGCCCCGTCGTGTTCGAAATTCCCGACATGGGGGACCGTTACTTCGTCATGCCCCTGATCGATGCATGGACGAACACCTTCAAGAGCATCGGATCACGCACGACAGGTCAGAATGCCCAGAAGTACTTCCTGGTGAACCAGAGCTGGCGCGGCGATGTACCGGACGGGTATGAGAAAGTTGTCAGCCCAACAAACATGGTCTGGATCACAGGCCGCATTCAGGCGGACTCACCGCAGGATGCGGCAGCCGTGGGCAAATTACAGGATGCCTATGTGCTGATGACATACGCGCAAGCTCAAGGTGGAGCCGATCCGTTTGCGGATTATGTTCCGGCCTATGAGGCAACCACAGTCGGCAAGCCTATTCCCTATTCCCTGAAGATGCCGGCGAACGCCTATTTCAATGGCTTTCTCGATGTCTGGGCCAACAATGTGTCCCCTGCTGAGGATGCTGACATGGTCGCCCTGCTTGCTTCCATTGGCATGATACCGGGCGCTGATGTTGCATTTGAGGATCTTGATCCACAGGTGCAGGAAACCCTGGCACAAGGCGCGGCGGCTAAGCAGACGGCCTATGTCAAAGCCTTTTACGAGGGCACCAAGCAGGATGATTCCTGGATCTTCAATGTGGAACGTATGGGGACCTGGGGCACTGACTATGGGCGTCGCGCCTATTGGGCCATGTGGGGCCTGGGGGCCAATCTGGTAGAGGACGCGGTCTACGCCGTCTCACAACTTGATGCAGACGGTGAACCTTTGAACGGTAGCAATACCTACCGGCTTCATTTTGAAGCGGACGAGCTGCCTCCCACATCCGCCTTCTGGTCCGTCACTTTGTACGACGAAGAGGGATATCTTGAGGCGAATGAGCACAACCGCTATTCCCTTGGCAGTCAGCATTCGCCGGTGATCAACGACGATGGCAGTGTGGATATTGTTCTGACACGCACGGCTCCCGAAGGTGGCGCCAACTGGGTGCCGACACCCAAAGGCAACTTCAAGACTCTGCTGCGCATCTACTGGCCGGGTGACGATGTGCTGCGCGGCGATTGGACACCTCCTCCACTGACGCGCGACACCTCGTCCTAGAAACAGGCCATGCGCAGCACCAATGGCTGATCCCTTGATGCTGCGCATGGCTGACCTGATTTGCGGCGCGTGCCGGCATATGCGATCAAACCGCCATTATGACGACGATCGCACCAGCCAGTGTCCTTGGCATCCATATCAGCCAGGACCATGCCTTCAGCAAACAGGCCGCTGACGCAATAGAGCTTGTGGCCGGCCTGGGTGTGGCTGGCGACTGCCACAAGGGCGCACAGGTCAAGCATCGCTCCCGTGTTGCGACAGACCCGACCCAGCCCAATCTCAGACAAGTGCATCTCATGCACACTGAACTCTTTGATGAGCTTCAACCCGACTTTGACATCAAGGGTGGTGACCTGGGCGAGAACATCACCACGCGCGGCATCGACCTTCTGTCCCTGCCAACCGGCACGACGCTGAAAATCGGCGCGACAGCGCTTGTCAGCGTCACAGGTCTGCGAAACCCCTGCCAGCAGATCGAGGCGTTCCGGCCGGGACTGCTCAAACGCGTGGCTTACAAGGATGCGGACGGGCATCTGGTTCGCAAGGCTGGTGTTATGGGTGTTGTTGTTCTCGGCGGCACGGTCCGCCCAGGTGACAGCATCGAGGTGTCGCTGCCGCCCGGTCCGCACGTGCCGCTCGAGCGGGTCTGAGCACGCCTGACCGCTAGGCC
>JBCBUN010000044.1:0-8585 GCA_039818145.1 Pseudomonadota bacterium | reverse complement strand
TTAAGAGCGGCACTCGATACAGTTCTTGATCACAACGGCCGGGCTGCCACGGCAGCGCTCCCGTTCTCCCTCATACTTTCGCGGATTTGTTTCCGGCGGAGCTTTTGGTGCTGGCCAAAGACCAAAGTGCGAGTCACCATCGGCTATGAAAAAACAGACAAACGAAATCCAACCGGAGGAACAACAATGCGCAATTCAAATCGGCAGTGGGTGTTGCGGCAGCGACCGGAAGGCGACATTTCAGACGGCGATCTGGAACTGGTGGATGCGCCGAAGCCCGAAGCGGGCGACGGCGAAATCCTGATCCGGACGATTTACCTGTCGCTTGATCCGACGAACCGCATCTGGATGAGCGACATGGACCAGTACATGCCGCCGGTGGAGATTGGCGACGTGATGCGTGGAGGTACGCTGGGGGTCGTTGAGCAGTCCAACCTAGATGGCTTTGACGTGGGCGACATTGTGGTGCCGGGCCTTGGCGGCTGGCAGGATTACACGGTGTCGGACGGCACGGGCGTCTCCAAGATTCCGGCAGGGCTTGGCATTCCATTGGATGCCTTCATGAGTGTGCTCGGCGCGACCGGCATGACAGCCTATTTCGGGCTGTTGGAAATCGGTCAGCCCAAGGCGGGTGAGACGGTGGTGGTATCCGCAGCGGCGGGCGCTGTTGGCTCTACAGTGGGGCAGATTGCCAAGATCAAGGGCTGCCGTGTTGTGGGCATCGCCGGGTCGGACGAGAAATGCAAATGGGTTGTGGATGATCTGGGGTTTGATGCCTGCATCAACTACAAAAAGGAAAACGTGCTCGAGGCTCTCAGGCGCGAGTGCCCCAACGGCATTGACGTGAACTTTGAGAATGTCGGGGGCGAAATCCTCGATGCCGTCCTTACCCTGATCAATGACAATGCGCGCATTCCCCTGTGCGGCCTCATCTCGACCTACAACGCCGAAGGAGATGTGCCGGGGCCGTATATGTTCCGCAACATCCTGATGAGGCGGGCCCGCGTTGAGGGCTTCATCATCATTGATTTTCTGGAGCGTTTTGCGGAAGGCCAGGCAGAGATGGGCCAGTGGCTGGCGGAGGGAAAACTCAAATACCGCACCGACATTGTGGACGGGCTGGAGACCGCGCCCAAGGCGCTTGATCGGCTGTTTACCGGGGAAAACATCGGCAAATTGCTGGTGCGGGTCTCGGACGAACCGGCCAACTAAGCGACAGGTCATTGGATCTCTGATTAACGCGACTTTTACTCCGGGGACTGCACGCTGCAGTTGAATATTTTCAACTCCACTGCGGCGGGCGCCATCCCATGAGCACTCCACTTGGTTTCGAAGACGTCGTGAAACTTGAGCGCGATAACTCGCCGCTCAATCGCGAATCCGCTGTGACCAAGATCGGTCAACTCATGGCTGAGGGAAAACTGCAGGGCGTTGAAGCGGCTCTTGCAGAAGATGTTGTGGTTCGCATGGCGGAGGATGCCGACACGCTGGTGCGTTCCGCCCTTGCCCGCCAGATTGCCCTTTACCCGATGCTGCCCACCGGAATGGCCGAACGCATGGCCCGTGACGTGGCAGAAGTAAGTGTGCCGGTCCTACAGCACTGGCCGGACCTGTCTGATGAGCTGCTGATTTCCGTGATCTCGGAAGAGGTGGAAGCCAAACAGGTGGCGATTGCACAACGTCCGACCGTGTCCGAACAGGTGTCCGGCGCGTTGATTGATACGGGCAACTCGAACGTGGTCAGTGTGCTGCTTGAAAACGAAGGCGCGCGCATCACAGCGGACGCCCTGCAGCGCGCGCTGTCTGACCATCAGGACCATGACCGCATTCCGGTGCTTGTTGCCAAGCGTCCGGACCTGACAGCCGAAACCTGCCTGCACTGCGTGTCGCTTGTGGTGGCGGATCAGCTTGAGTCAGATGTGGCAAACGAGATGCGGCGTTTTATGGTGCAGCAGGAAGAACTGCCTGCCGAGATGGCGTCAGAGCTTGTGTCCCATGCGCGCGAACAGGCGGTTGCTGAAATGACCGCCGGTGAAATCGATGATGGGAAGGTCGAAGAATTTGTGGGCGTGCTGCATCGTAGCGGGCGGCTGACGCCAACCATGCTTCTGCGCTCCCTGTGCTCCGGCGATCTGCGGTTTGTGGAAATGGCTTTTGCCCGCCTGGCAAAGACGACGCAGGATCATGTCCGCGCCGCCATGGAGCCGGGCCACGGGGACGTGTTCAAATCCATCTATGACAACACGCGGTTGCCCAAGAGCCTGCGCCCCGCCTTTGGCGCTGCGCTGGCGGCTGCTGCCCAGGAACGTGCGCGCGCCGGCGACGGACAGATGGAACCACAGCGCTATGTGCCGACGGTCATCTCAAGCATTGTGGGAGCCTACGGCACGGTGGCGCCGGCGGAGCTGGAGCACGTGATGGCGGAACTCTCACGCGAGCTCAAACGCGAAAAAGAAGAAGCCCTGGATTCACGCGCCAAGATGCGCGTCTAGTCATCCAACCACAGGCGGAACAGGTTTGTGCGCACCTTGGCCACGCGGTCGAGGATCGGACGGTCCTCCGGCCGGTCTCTTAAATCCTGCATTACGCAATCAAGGTCATAGAGCATCTCGCGGGCACCGGGATCACGCACGTAGGAGCGCACCCAGCCGACAACCGCCAGCCGCTCGCCCTTGGTGACTTCCGCCACATGATGCAACGCGCCGGTTGAATACAGAACCATGTGGCCCTTGGGCAGCTTGATGGTGCGCTCACCATCGCCCTGCTCAATCACAAGCTCCCCGCCCTCATAGGTATCAGGCTCAGCCAGGAACAATGTGAACGACATGTCCGACCGGGCATTGTTGAGAAGGGCGTTGTCCACATGGGTGCCGTAGGTCATGCCGGGCTTGTAGCGGCTGACAAGAAAACCAGCGAGACGCTTGGGCCACGCCAGGGCCTTGAACTTGTCAGATCGGGCAAGGGCCTGCCCGACGATCTTGGCGACTTCCTGAACGACCGGGCTGTCAGACTCCTCATTGTGTTTGACAGATTCAGCCTGCCAGCCAGCCCCGGCGGATCCATCGTGGAAACCGCCGTGCTTGACTGTGGTTATGATCTTGGCGAGTTCCTCGCGCGTCAGAATGTCATCGAACTCATAAATCATCGGATGTGTATCCCCGCACTCTCACGCGCCGTTAGACTCTGTCGCTAGTAGTTGACGCGGTCGGTGATGGCACCGTCCACGATCATGTTGATGCCGGTGGTGAAGGAGGATTTGGGACTGGCGAGGAACGCGGTTGCGTTTGCAATGTCCTGCGGGGTCGCCATGCGGCCCATGGGGTTGCGGGCCATGGTGGCTTTGAACATGTCGGGCATGTTTTCCTCGATCATGTGCCAGACGCCACCTTCGAAATACACGGTGCCGGGCGACACGACATTAGCGCGCACATGTTCACCGGCTAGCTCCTTGGCCAGCCCCTTGACGAGGTGAACCATGGCACCCTTCACGGCGCCGTAGGCCGAGGCGTCAGTGGCAGACACAGAGGAGACGGAGCCAATGGCGATGATGGCAGCGTCGCCGTTTGCGGCAGCGGACTTCTTCAACTCGGGCAGTGCTGCTTCAACGGAGCGCACGGCGCCCATGATGTCGATGTCAAAACCGCTCTTCCAGGCCGCTTCGGTGTTGCCGATGGCGAGGGCTGAGGCGTTGGAGACCAGCACATCAATGCCGCCGAGCTCCTTGGCGGCGTTGCCGATGAAGCCCTTGAGGCTGTCAGCGTCGGAGATGTCTGCCACATCACCCCAGACCTTGGTGCCGTGGGCGGCCGACATGTCCTTTACGGCGTCGGCGATCTGGTCCGCGTTGCGGGCGCAGATGGCCACGTCGCAGCCTTCTGCTGCCAGGGTTTCGGCGATGGCGCGTCCGATACCGCGCGTGCCGCCGGTGACGATCGCCTTTTTGCCTTTGAGACCCAGATCCATGGTGAAGCTCCCTGTCGTTTTTGATGAGGTGGTTTCTGTTCGACAAGCATCCTAGAATGGCCGGTGAAAACAACAAGCGCAGAAACACCGGTGGAGACACTCCCATGGACATTTCCCTTAGCCCCGCGGACGAAACCTTTCGCCAGGAGGTGCGTGCCTTTCTGGATGCGGAACTCAGCGACGAGCTACGGGAGGCGGGCCGTCTGACCAGCGGCATTTTCACCGAGAAGAAATGGAACATGCTCTGGCACAAGAAGCTCTATGCCAAAGGCTGGGTGGCGCCGAGCTGGCCCAAGGAATATGGCGGCACGGGCTGGACCGTGACACAGCGGCATATCTTTTCGTCTGAGTGTGCGCGTGCCGGAGCGCCCACCCTGTCACCGCTGGGACTGCAGATGTGCGGGCCGATGCTGATTGGCCATGGGACACAAGAGCAGAAGGATTTTTACCTGCCGCGCATGCTGTCTGGCGAGGACTATTGGTGCCAGGGATATTCCGAACCCGGATCAGGCTCAGACCTCGCGTCGCTCAAATGCAAGGCTGAGAGCGACGGCGACGATTATGTGATCAACGGCACAAAAATCTGGACGACCCATGCCCATGAGGCCAACCGAATGTTCTGCCTGGTGCGGACGGACAGCTCGGGCAAGCCGCAGACGGGCATTACCTTTGTGCTGATTGATATGGATACGCCGGGCATCACGGTTGAGCCGATCATCACGCTTGCGGGGGACCACGAGTTCAATCAGGTGTTCTTCGACAATGTGCGCGTGCCAAAGGCCAACCGCGTCGGGGCTGAAAATGAAGGCTGGACCGTCGCCAAATATCTGCTGGAGTTTGAACGCGGCGGCTCCTACGCCCCGCGCCTGCGGGTGGGCGTTGAGCGGCTCAAGTCGCTTGCGGCCAATCAGTCCAATGGCGATGGCGGCAGTGTTGCCGAGGATGACGCCTTTGTGGGCAAGCTGACGGCGTTTGAAGTGGCTCTGGACGCGCAGGAAATGACCGAAAACCGTATCATGGCGGCCATGTCCAATGGTCAGAACCCGGGACCGGCCTCTTCCATGCTCAAGGTGGCAGGCACCGAACTTCGCCAGGAGCTTGACCTGCTGGCGGTTGAGGCAATCGGCAATCTGGCCCTGCCGGACCAGATGCAGGCCCGCCAGCCCGGATCAAATGTGGAGCCCGTAGGCAGTCCTGATGTGATGACCAAGATCCCGGCCATGCTCAACAACCGCGCCGGCACAATCTATGGCGGGTCGAGCGAAGTTCAGCGCGGCATCATGGCGAAGATGGTGCTGGGGCTCTAGCCGCGCAGCCGCGCCAGCACGCCGGGCAATCGGAACACGATCCACGCGGCGGTAATGACATTGCCGAGGATCACGACGCTCAGGCCCCACAGGATGCCGGTTGTCCTGTTGGGTTCCAGCACGATGATGAGTCCGGCTGCGAGGACAAAACCAAGATAGAGGTCAGCCAGGGTGACGACGCCCCATGGCTCGGCGAGCATGATCTCCAGCAGGGGGACCACCGACCTGCCGTCCGCAAAGCCCCAGATGATGGAGCCTGCGAAGGCGAGGCCGAGAATGGCTGAAAGGATGCGGAACCCTGTCATCTAATCCTGTGCTTTCTTGTATGCCCGCTGCTGGCCGCCGCCCATGGCATAGGGGTGTGAGCCGGAGAGGCCCCCGTCCACCGGAAATGCCTGGCCGTTGACGTAAGACGCTTCATCGCTGGCAAGGAACAGGGCCATGTTTGAAATCTCTTCCGGGCGGCCTGCGCGTTTGAGCGGGTTGATCTGACCGATACGGTCTTCAGAGCCTTTACCGCGCGCCATATCAAAAATCGGTTTGGTCATGCCGGTCTCGATGAGGCCGGGGCAGATGGCATTGATACGCACGCCCGTGCCGGCCAGATCATAGGCCACTGTCTGCACCAGCGAGATGACGCCCGCCTTGGAGGCAGAGTACGGATTGCCGCCGGCATTGGCGCGTATCCCCGCTACTGACGCCGTACATATAATGGAGCCCGCATGCTGGTCGATCATGTAGGGGCTGGCGTGCTTCACGTAGAGGAACGGACCAATGAGATTGATGCGCAGGATGTCTTCCCAGTAATCGGGCGTCTGCTCGTGCAGGGGCACATAGCCGCCGGAGATACCGGCATTGGCGAAGACGATGTCGATGCCGCCGTTTGCGTCCACAAAACCACGGACGGAATTGGACACGTAGTCCTCGCTGGAGACGTCACCCACTTCCGACGTCATGCGCTCGCGCCCTTCGACGGTTTCAGCCACTGCGTCGGCGTTGAGATCAACGGCGAGCACTGTTGCGCCTTCTTCCGCAAAGCGGCGGGAGGCGGCGCGGCCAATGCCTGATCCTGCTCCGGTGACGATGGCGCGTTTTCCTGTGAGGCGTCCCATGTTTCTTGTTTCCTTGTTTTGGTCGAGTGTCGGTGAATTTCTATTGCTTTGGATATTCCACAATCGTCAGCGTATTGCCACCGGGATCGGTGAAGTGAGCGAGCTTGCCGCCCCAGTCCGCAGTGTGAGGAGCGTCAGTGAACTCGACGCCCTTACCCCGCAGCTTCTGATAGGCGGCCTCCATGTCGGCGACCTCGAGGGATACGCCGGTAAATCGTCCCGCGAGGTCAGGCTCTTCACCTACAGGCTCGAGGATCAGCATGATGCCTGCATCAAGCACCGCAAAGCCGTCATCCTCCGCGACGGCGCGCACAGGCAGGCCCAACAAGTCGCGGTAAAAGGGCAAAGATGTTGCCACGTCCGGCACAAATATGCGGTAGGCACTGATCTTGAGGTCTGTCATGAGATGCCTCCTGGCCTATCCTGTTTGTCTCGATCCAGCTCAGACTTTTCGCGCAATAAGCAGGGTTGTTGTCTGGGAGAACACGGTTTCGCCCGCCTGATTGACGAGCGTGTGTCGGTTCTTGACGACGCCGCGATCAGGCTTGGACGACGACGGACGTTTTTCAATGCACTCGATGGTGAGCGAGAGAACGTCATCAAGGCAGGCCGCCTTATGAAACCGCACTTCGTCGTAGCCCAAGGCACCAATGACCGCAGTCTCGTGGGGGAGTGCCTGTGCCAGCTTGAGCACCACTGCCTGAATGTGCGTACCGCAGGCGGTCAATGTTCCGTAAACGGATTTTTTTGCCGCATCATCATCGACATGAAACGGCTGCGGGTCCCACTTGCTGGCGAACGAAACGATCTCATCGCGCGCCATCTCATAGGTTTCAGAAATGGGCCATTGTTCGCCCACTTCAAAATCATCAAAAAAACGCTTTTGCATAAGGTCATCCATGAAAAAAGGCCCGGCATTGCTGCCGGGCCTTTCAACTGTAGCAAGGTCTACTCGAAATTACATTTCGAACAGGCCGGCAGCACCCATGCCGCCACCGATGCACATGGTCACAACGCCGAGCTTGGCGTCGCGGCGCTTGCCTTCGATCAGCAGGTGGCCGGTGCAACGTGCGCCGGTCATGCCGAAGGGGTGACCGATGGAGATGGAACCGCCATTGACGTTGTACTTGTCATTGTCGATTTCCAGCTTGTCACGGCTGTAGAGGCACTGGGACGCAAATGCTTCGTTCAGTTCCCAAAGGTCGATGTCGTCCTTCTTGACGCCGGCCTTGTCGAGGAGCTTGGGCACAGCGAAAACAGGGCCAATGCCCATTTCGTCCGGCTCACACCCTGCAACCTGGAAGCCGCGGAAAGCACCCATGATGTCGAGGCCGCGACGCTCAGCTTCCTTGCGTTCCATCATGACGACCATGGAGGCGCCATCGGAAAGCTGGGAGGCGTTACCGGCTGTGATGTAGTTGCCTTCACCACGTACCGGCGGCAGGGAATTCAGGCCTTCGAGGGTGGTCTGGGGGCGGTTGCACTCGTCCCGGTCCACTGTGTAGTCGACAATCGACTCTTCCTTGGTTTCCTTGTTGACGACTTTCATCTTCACGTCCATCGGAACGATTTCGTCGTCGAACTTGCCAGCCTGCTGGGCGGCAGCTGTACGCTGCTGGGACTGCAGCGAGTACTCATCCTGATACTCACGGCTCACATTGTAGCGCTCTGCCACGATGTCAGCTGTTTCGATCATCGGCATCCAAAGAGCAGGATAGCTCTCCATCAGTTTTTCTTCGGTGATGTTGTTCAGGTTCATGCCACCCATCTGCACGAGCGAAATGGACTCAACGCCACCGGCTGCGACCACGTCCACACCGTCATTGACGATACGGCCAGCGGCCAGAGCAATAGTCTGAAGACCAGAAGAGCAGAAACGGTTGACGGTCACGCCGGAAGTTGTGACCGGGCAACCGGCCCAGATGGCAGCAAGGCGACCGACGTTCTGGCCTGTTGCGCCTTCAGGTGTGCCGCAACCCATGATGACGTCGTCGACTTCACCTGGCTCGATCTTGGCGCGCTCGATGGCGTGCTTGAGGGCGTGGCCACCCATGGCGGCGCCGTGGGTCATGTTGAAGCCACCGCGGCCGGACTTTGCAAGACCGGTACGGGCGGTGGAAACGATGACTGCTTCTCTCATGCTGTCACTCCTTGTTGGAAATCGTGCCGGCCCCTTGGAAATTGGGTCTTGGGCGCTGTTCCG
>JBCBUN010000043.1:0-8756 GCA_039818145.1 Pseudomonadota bacterium | reverse complement strand
AGCATGGCGGCGATGACTTCGGCGTCTGATTTGCCCCGCAGGTCTGCAACACCATTCCCGAACACGCCTTTGAGAATACGCCGGAAGGTCTGAGACGCAGGCTCGCGACAACATCAGCCAAAGGCGACTTGCCGGCCTTTCCCTTCGGCTCAGACTTCACAGAAACCGAGCAGCGCCTCATTCCAGCATTGGGACAAATGCGCGAAGCATCCGCCTCTCCCCTTGCAGCCCTGCGGCTTGCGCTTTTGGGCCGGGGCAAAGGGACACCCGATGAGGACAAAGCTGTTGCGCGGATGAAACTGGACGCACCAAAAGACATGCGCCAAAGACTTTATGCCGCCTTGCTGCGCGGCGCCCTGCGTAAGACTGCAGCAGCCTAGTCTGCTTCCCTGGTCGTCTCGATCAAGCTAACGCTTGTCTTTCTGGCTTTCGGTGATGGCGCTGTGGACAAAACTCACACATACCGATCCGTCACCCACCGCGGCGGCCACCCGTTTGATGGACCCTGAGCGGATGTCGCCGACGGCAAAGACCCCCGGGCAGCTTGTCTCCAGATGGAATGGCTTTCGATCCAAAGGCCAGTTCGCAGTTTCAAGGTGCTCGGCGGTCAGAGTATCGCCTGTACGCACAAATCCCTTCTCATCGCGAATGATGCTGTCTTCCAAGAAGTCCGACGCGGGCTTTGCGCCAATGAACAAGAAGAGGTGTGTTGCATCCATCGCGGTATCTTCACCGGTTTGGTTGTTGCGCACATGAATGCGTTCCACACCGCTCTCACCTTCAAGACGCTGCACTTCTGTATGCACCACAAGCTCGATGTTCGGCGTGCTCTCAATCCTCCGGATGAGATATTGCGACATGGTGTCGGCCAGATTGTCCCGGCGGATCAGGATCGATACCTTGCGGGCCCGGCCGGAAAGATAGACGGCCGCCTGCCCGGCTGAGTTGCCGCCGCCGACAATCACCACATGCTGGTCCCGGCACATCATGCCCTGGATATGACTGGCTCCATAGTGGACACCCACGCCTTCGAACTTCTCAAGCCCCTCAATGTCGGGTTGCCGGTAAATGGCACCGGACGCAATCACAACAGCACGCGCTTTTAATTGCCCACCGCAATCAAGCTTGAGGTGATGGAAGGGAGACCCGCAGGTTAATGCCGCAGCCTCCTGCGCCACGGCGACTTCAGCCCCGAACTTTTGCGCCTGCAGAAATCCCCGCCCGGTAAGCGCCTGACCGGAAATGCCGGTTGGAAACCCAAGATAGTTTTCAATGCGCGACGATGACCCCGCCTGACCGCCAATGGCGCACTTCTCAAGCACAACCACATCCAACCCTTCAGAGGCGGAATACACCGCAGCAGCAAGGCCCGCAGGACCACCGCCAATAACAGCCACATCAAAGGTTGCGTCAGCCGGTAACTCCGCCGTGAGTCCAAGACAATCAGCCACCTCCTTGATTGTTGGCTGTGAGAGCCGTGTATGGCCACAGATCACCAGCGGCTTGGGGCAGGTTTCTGCATCCAGTGCTTTGCGTCGATCAGCTTCGTCATCAGCCGAAGCATCAACAACCGCATAGGGGACCGCATTGCGCGATAGAAACTCGCGAATACCGGCCGCCTGCTTGTCGGTCTCATCACCTACAAAGATGATGTCGCCCAGATGCTTGGAGATCATGTTCATCCGCCTAAGGATGAATGCCTGCAGGATTTTTTCACCCAGCTCGGCTTCGACAGCCAGAAGATCGCGTAGCAACTCGTTCGACACTTTGACCGCACGCAGGTCAGTTTTGGCAACGCCCGCAACAAAGGCACCCCGCCCGGTCATTGTAACGGTTTCACCGCTGAAGCCGCCGCGCTCGTGGGTATAGACAATGTGCTCGCCCGCTTCATCGCGGCGCAGGATGTCCATCTGCCCGTCGAGCACCAGATAGAAGGCAACGTTCCGATCGCCGATTTCCCAAAGGCGCGTTCCCGCAGATACCGAGACTTCATCGCCATAGTTCAGCACCGTTTTGGTCTCGTCATCGCTCAGGCGCGGGTAGAGCTCATCCATCCGCCCTTCGACACCAGCCGCCCAGGGCGGGGCATCCGGGGCAGGAGATGGCAGGACATCAGACGTACTCATGGAATAACCCTCACTCTGGCATGGGCATGACTATCGGTAGCCGTTCTACCTTACCTTACTCAGTCACATAGAAGCGGAACCATCGCCGCCAAGTATCCGCGCGCAGGCCTCCGCAAGCATGCTCCCCAGCTGCGGATTGTAGGCTGGAAACAGATGCGCCTCGATGGCTTCCAGTTCCATTAGCAACAACTGACCTTGATGCGGCACCACATCAATGCGCGTTGCAATGGCAGGTGCCGGCATAACCTCAAGGAATGCCCGGCACGCTTCGATCTCCGCTGAAGGAGGATGATACGCTTCGTCGGCACCCCCGTGATGGGTGTGGATCAGATAGTTGCCATCAGCAGGCCGCTTGCGCAGCGCGTGAGAAAACTCGTGCTCAACGAACACGAAGGACAACTCGCCCTGGTCCAGAATGCCGGAAACGAACGGCTGGGCGAAATGACTATCCGGCACCAGGTCCAGACCATTCTCGTCAGACAATACCCGGCGCATATCAAAGCCGCCGCCACCATAAAGCGGCTTGAGCACGATCTCTGGTGTGCCCAGGCGCGCGCGCAGATCATCCACGGTCGTGTCTGGATGATCCACAAAAGCACTAGGGATCACCGGCAGGCCTTTGGCCTCCAACTCTCCCAGATATCGCTTATTCATGTTCCATAGAATTGTCTGCGGATCATTCATCACCGGGGCGTATGCGGCAGCTTTGGAGAGAAAATCCGCGAAAGCGTCCGGCTTTTCTTTGTAGTTCCATGTCGTGCGTACAAAGTAGAGATCAAAACCCGCTGTTGAAGGATCAACCTGTTCCCAATCCACTTCGACCAGATCAAGCCCGGCCGATGCGAAGGCCGGTGCAAATGCATTCAGCTCCATGTCATGCTCGAACGCGTCCGGCCACTTGTCTGGTGATGTTGTCAGATTGTGTTTGCAGGCAAGAAAAGCGATCTTTCGGGGGACTGGCATAGGACACCGACACAACTGGAGTGCAACACAAGATGGGGCGCTCAGCATACCGTCCCTGACTGTCCCTGCGACCACTTTCCCCTGAGTAAGAGATGAGCTTGAAAGACACGGTTGCCGCCTGGGACGGAAAGTCCGTCGACGCCATTGCCAGGATCTACAATGCCAACAAGGCGGATCTGGCATTCGGGTCGCGGCTGATCCAGTCACTGGGTGACCCTGAATGCGAACGGGGCATCACATGGCTGATCAAACATCACCTTGAAGAGGGTTGGCAGCCTCGGTCCGCAGAAGAAACAACAGCACTGCTGAAGGCACTGAAGCACACCACTCATTGGGAAGCCCGACTTCATGTTCTGCAGTGCCTGCCTTACCTCGTTATTCCTCCAGGTCAGGTCAGACCACTGCAAAGCGAACTGCAGATCGCAATCCTTGACGACGCAAAGTTCGTGCGCGCTTGGGCCTATCACGGCCTTTATGTGCTGGCTTCACAGCACCCAGACATTCGATCATCGGCAATAGCCATTCTGAAGCAGGCACAGAAGACCGAGGCAGCGGCGTCAGCCAAGGTCAAAATTCGCAACGCCCTCAAGGCGTTGGGCATTGATTAAGACAATGCTGCTTAGCTACAGGCGTAACTGGATTTCACCTGGCGCGGCGACATGCTCAGTCTGCTCAAGACGAAATACTGGCCTGAGACACGTGAAGGTGCAGAACTTCGGGTCGCATCTGAGCGGACATTTGCGTCGTTCTGCGTCCTCGCCGGCATTTCGGGCACGCTCGTCTCCATAACCAACATCCCCTACCTGGCGGTTCACCCGGCACAGGTTGTACTTGGCCAAGTGATTGCCCTCGGATTTCTGCTCGGGCCGACCTTGATCAACGGTCGCCGCTCCTTTGGCAGGCGCGTCACGTTGGCCGGCTATGGGGCCATGGCCCTGTTCATCACGCTGTCCCTCAGCCTGGGCATGCTGATCTCATCCACCAACCTGCTGCTCCTTCCCGCCATTGCGGCTTTCACGCTCATTCTGGGCTGGCGGTTTGGGCTCCTCACCACAGCAGCTTCCTGCGGCGCGTTCGTATTTGGATTTGTCAGCGAAGCGGCGGCCACTGGAGGCCAGCACCCTGATCCTGCTTATCTGGTGAGCTTGATCTGTGGGTCGATCATCCTGTTCCTCGGAAGCACGATCTATCGCCGCGAAATGCAGCGCGCCGCAAACCGCATTGAGGCCGAGCGGGAGCGCGCCCTAGAAGCTGACAAGGCCAAATCAGAGTTCCTGGCAATGATGAGCCATGAAATCCGCACTCCCATGAACGGCGTCATTGGCATGCTGCAATTGCTGACAATGTCGAAGATGCCGGAAGCAGATCAGGAACACGCAGAAATCGCCTTGCACTCGGCGCACTCCCTTCTTTCTATCCTCAACGACATTCTGGACTACTCCAAAAACGAAGCAGGTGGGTTGGAAATCAAATCCGAACCATTTGATCCCGCAGAGTTGGCCACCGAAGTTACGGACCTTTTCCGTCCGCTGGCATCGGCAAAACAGGTCGCCGTGAACCTGCATGGACTTGATGGATTGCCCGCACGTGTCTTGAGCGATCGCGATCGCGTTCGACAGGTTCTGTCCAACCTGATCAGCAATGCGGTCAAGTTTACGGATACAGGATCAGTGGATGTGACTGTCAAACACACCGGCAACATGGACGGCGGTCGGCTACAAATCGAGGTACGCGACACGGGCATCGGCATTCCTGACAGTGAGGCTGCCGCGGTGTTTGATCGCTTCAAACAGGTCGAGACGAGCAATAGCCGTCGCCATGGAGGAACCGGTTTGGGTCTCGCGATTTGCCGCCAGATCACCGAGCATATGGACGGCACAATCAGTCTTGAAAGGAACGCCGGTGGCGGCTCCTGCTTCCGCTTTGACATCCCCTGCCCGGCAACAGCCAGTGACGTGTCCCCTTCAACAGACGACCCCGGCGCACTGATCAGCCAGACAGGCTGACCTGACGCTTGAATCGCCCGACAATCAGCCTACTCGGCTGCCTGCTTTCCTTCACGGTCGCGTAGGAAGCGATAAAGCTGCGCATCCCAATGGCTGGTCGCTGACAGCTTGGCCCGTTTGGTCCACGGCTCAAAGCGGGGTGCCCGTGCTCCTTCGGGATGATCGCCCAGCACCGTCACACGCTGGATGACCCGCTCACCCACAAAGTCATTTATGACAAAGTGCTGGGTCACCCGGTTGTCCCACATCCCGATCATGCCTTGTGACCAGTTGATGCGTGCCGTGAAACGCGGGTTCTGAACCCAGCGGGTGAGAAAAGTCAGCAGCGCTTCACTCTCGAATGCATTCATCTCGACAATCCGCCGCGTGAAATGCTCGTTGACATAAAGCGCCTTCTCTCCGGTCTCAGGATGCACCCGCACCACCGGATGAATAGCCATGGCTTCGCGATTTCCATGCGGCCGCGCATCATGAAGCGCCGTCAGCCCTTCCAGCATTTCCTGCATCGGTTCGGACAGGTCGTTATAGGCGGCGATGAGATTGGTCCACATGGTGTCACCTCCCGCCTCGGGGCACGTCACCATGTTGAGGATCGACATCAGAGGCGGCGAGTCCGTGAATGTCAGATCCGTGTGCCACTCATCCGCAATGCCCCCTTCACTGGCTGCCAATTCAAAGATGTGAGGGTCCGGCGCATCAGGCTTTGCAAGGTTCGGATGCGCCCCTTCAAGTTCACCAAACTTCTGGCCAAGTGCAACGTGCTGGGCGGGCGTCAGGTTCTGGTCCGGAAAGACAACGACCTTGTGTTCGGTAAGCACAGACTTGACTGCATCCACATCACTTTCACTTGCGTCCGCCAGATTGATGCCTGTCACCTCGGCACCCAGCGATCCGGCCAGCGGACGAATGTTCAGATTCGTGGTCATTTCCTGCCTCTTACCCTCAGGGGATTATTGCTTTCATTGGCACCCATTATCCAACGTAAGCTAGCCCAAGGCCAGCGTCAGCCAGACTACCACTCAACCAACACTTTGGAAGTCATCTGACAGGAGACAGGACATGAGCAAGCCACCCTATACATCGACACAGATCGGCGCCGTATGCGTCCTGTCCATTGATGATGCGCCGTACAACCGCATGTCCATGGCTTTCATGGATGCGCTGGAGCGCGACGTGGCCGCCATCGCCAATGACGACAACACCCGTGCCGTGGTGATTACCGCCGACGGACTGGATAACTTTTCTGTCGGCATGAACCTCAAGGAGCTTGGCAAGGGCGTCAGCGAGCGCGGCGGCACTGATGCATTCTTCGATCAGCGCCTGCGTGTCCTTGCGGCAATTCAGAATATGGACAAACCGTGGGTGGCAACACTGTTTGGCTACTGTCTGGGTGGCGGACTTGAGCTACCGCTGGCGTGTCATTTTCGCGTTGCTGCGGAAACAGGCGCACAAATCGGCCTGCCGGAAGCAGACCTTGGATCCGTGCCCGCATGGGGTGGCAGTGCACGCCTGTGCAAGACCGTTGGGAGCAACAACGCGTTGGACATGATCCTGCGTGCCAAAAAGATTTCTGGTCCCGAAGCCTATCGGATCGGCCTCGCCAACGAAGTGTGGCCGCTGGACCAGGTGAAGGACAAAGCCATTGCCCTTGCGCAAGAACTTGCTGCCGCGCCGCGCATGACGGTCAAAACCATGATGCAGAACCTCGTCCACGCCGACCAACGCACACTGGAAGAGCTCATCACTCTGGAGCGGCAGGCTGTTCACGCATGCAACGGAACGCCTGATGCGCAGGAGGGCATCATGGCCTTTCTTGAAAAGCGGGAGCCAGTGTTCAACCAGTCCTGACGCCGCTCTAATTATTGACAGTCAATGTGCCAATAGTAAGATCGAGCTTTCCCTCTCGCAGCGAGCGGTCCCAAGGAGAGCTTTGTGATGAACCGGTTTGCCCGGATTGCCCTTTCCACAGTGGTCGTACTGGTCATCGGTATGGCTGTGCTCTTCTGGCTGGCTTTCTTCTCTGAACGTCCACCGCTGGCAACCGAGCAAGCGACGCTGGATGGTGATGGCAGCCTCATCGACTACTGCGCCCTTCCAGAGCTAGACAGCAGCGGCAAACTGGCGGACGATATTCCGAAGGGAAACACACCCGGCTGCAGCTACACCCACTTTCCGCTGCCCATATTGCGTGACTGCACTGAACCATTGCCCGACGCTGCGGCCGATATTCGCGGCCTCTGGATTGCAGTCACCGGCAGGGTCGGACATGTGGAACGCGTGGAGCAATGCGGCGCGCGGACGGTCGTCACCAGCAGCGGCATCATCCACGATTCAGGCCCCAACAGCACCGGCGGGTTCACCTCCAACGACACGGAAGGCATGGTGCTGTTCACCATTGGTGACAGGGAATACTGCCCGCGGACATCGGCTGGCATGGTCTGGAACAGGAAAGTGCTTGAGTTTCGCGTTTTCGGTTGGGGGCCGATCGTCGTGCGGCGCTACCTCGATGGCCAACAGCTCGTGTGGGAGTATGCCGATGGCAGCGTCACCCGCATGAACCGCATCTGCACATTGCCAGCAGACCAAAAAATCCCGGCCCAGCGCGGGCCGCGCTATTCTCTGTTTTCTGCCGACTGATCATTGGCCACCGCAGCCAGGAGCGCCGGCAATAGATCCGCCAGCAGATCATAGACAAGGCGAATGCGCCGGCTTGTCCGCAATTCGCGGTGGGTGACCAGCCATACAGGAACCGGCACCGGAGCCATGCCGGGAAGCACCTGCTCCAGGTCTGAAAACCTGTCTGCAGCCTCTTTGGTAAGGAACGTGGCGCCCAATCCAGCGCGCGTCAGCTCCATCAACAGCCCACCACTTGCAGTTGATGCCCGCATATTGTCCCGCGTGACGGGCATGCCCAAACCCTGCAGGAACGGAACAATGTTTTCTGCTTCATCAAAACTGAGCAGATCAATATCGGCGAGATCATCCAGCCCGCCTGGCCGCCCGATCCGGTCCAGATAGTCACGCGACGCATATAGATGCGCCGTTGTTTCAGCCACTAGGCGCCCGATCAAATCCGCCTGCTCCGGCCTTGCATGACGGATGGATATGTCGGCTTCACGACGGGTCAGGTCCCGCACATCGTTCGAGGTAATGACTTCGACAAATATCCCCGGCGCGACCTCCTGAAGTTCAGCGATGATCGGCGGCAGGTAATACCGCGCAAACAGTTCGGTTGCGGTAATGCTGACCTTGCCTTCCACATGGCTGGACTGGCCGGAGGCGGCAAGCGATACCTTGAGCGCTGCATCACCCATGACTTTCACATGCGACAGCACCTCGTGCCCGGCTTGGGTCAACGTCATGGCTCGATGCCCGCGCTCGAACAGCGTGACCCCCAACGCGTCCTCCAGCCCGGTGACCTGCCGGCTCAAGGTGGGCTGCGTCTGGCCCAACGCCCGGGCGGCCGCTGACAAGGACCCTTCCTCCGCCGTCGCCAAAAACGCACGGACTTGGTTCCAGTCAAACGATATGGCGCTCCAATTCATCGATTTTTGCATACCAAACGAACAAAATTTCGCAATTTCTATCTGAAATTCGCATGGGTATCTAGTGATCAGACAGTTTCAGCCCGAAGGGCCACCAAGGAGCCACCTATGCCGCA
>JBCBUN010000042.1:0-8826 GCA_039818145.1 Pseudomonadota bacterium | reverse complement strand
TGAAGGAGCCGCATCCGGCGCCCAAAGCCATGTCCATGTCTTTGGGCCTGACCAACCCCTCAGGCTGGACGGTGGCGTGGATCTGACGCCGTTTGAAATCGCTTACCAGACCTATGGCGAGCTGAACGCGGACAAATCAAACGCTGTTCTCATTACCCATGCTCTTACGGGCGACCAGCACGCTGCAAATGCCCACCCCTCCACCGGCAAGGCCGGCTGGTGGAACCATATGGTGGGTCCGGGCCGTCCGATTGATACGGACAAGTATTTTGTCATTTGCCAGAACGTGATCGGCGGCTGTCTGGGCACCACCGGCCCGACCGCCATCAATCCGGCCACCAATGAGCCCTATGGGCTCAACTTCCCGGTCATCACCATCGGCGACATGGTACGGGCGCAAGCCATGCTTGTTGAAGCGCTGGGCATCGAACAGCTGTTCTGTGTGGCCGGCGGCTCCATGGGCGGCATGCAGGTGCTGGAGTGGTGCGCCTCGTTCCCCGAGCGTGTCTTCAGTGCCATCCCCATCGCTACCGCCGCGCGGCACTCTGCTCAGAACATCGCGTTCCATGAGGTTGGGCGTCAGGCCATCATGGCTGACCCGAACTGGCAGGGTGGCAATTACAATGCACGCGACAGCTACCCCTCAAAGGGGCTGGCCGTTGCGCGCATGGCTGCGCACATCACTTACTTGTCTGAAGCAGCCCTGCACAGAAAGTTCGGCCGCAACCTGCAGGACCGGGACAGCGTGACCTACGGCTTTGAGGCGGACTTTCAGATCGAAAGCTATCTGCGCCACCAGGGGTTCACCTTCGTGGATCGCTTTGACGCGAACGCCTATCTCTTCATCACCCGGGCGATGGACTATTTCGACCTGGCCGCCGACCATGCCCGTCGCAACGGGCTTGAAAGCGGCACGCTGGCCGATGCCTTCCGCGGAACAACAACGCGGTTCTGCGTCGCCTCCTTCACCAGCGACTGGCTGTATCCAACGTCAGAAAGCCGCCGGATCGTCCATGCGCTCAATGCAGTGGCCGCCAATGTGAGCTTTGTCGAGATTGAGAGCGACAAGGGCCACGATGCTTTCCTACTGGACGAGCCGGAGCTCTTTGCCACGATTTCGGGCTTTATCGGCGCGTCTGCCCGCGCGCGCGGTTTGTAGGGGAGGACACAGATATGGCTGCCGCAATGCCTGCCCCGCCCCGCGCCACCCGCGCTGACCTTGCCCGCATCGCCGAGCTGGTGAGCCACGGTGCCCGTGTACTCGACATCGGCTGTGGTGATGGACAATTGCTGGAAATCATGCGCGACGAACGCGGCGTTGATGGTCGCGGCATCGAGTTGTCACAGACCGGCGTGAACGCCTGTGTGTCCCGTGGTCTGTCCGTTATTCAGGGTGACGCCGACACTGACCTAGCGGACTACCCGGATCGCGCATTTGATTTCGTGATCCTGTCGCAGACCATCCAGGCCACACAGAACCCGCGTGAGGTAATGACGCAGATGATGCGCATTGGCCGTCGGGTCATTGTGTCGTTCCCCAATTTCGGCCACTGGAAGGTCCGCGCCCATGTCGCCCTGCGCGGCCGCATGCCGGTCACGTCGTCTCTGGGCTATGAGTGGTGGGAAACACCGAACATTCATCTGTGCACCCTCACAGATTTTACCGCCCTGTGTGACCTGCTGGGCGCCGACGTTGAGCGCACCATCACCCTTGGTAGCATGTTCGGTGGCTCGAGCGCCGTCCGGACACAAAAAGGCCCGCCCGGCTGGTGGGCAAACCTCACCGCCGAACAGGCCATTTTTGTTCTGGATTGCCAGTAACCGGCAGTATTCCGAGTTTAGCCTGCGATGGCTTCCGCACCAGTTTCGCCGGTACGAATGCGCATGGCTGCCTGAAGGTCACTGATGAAAATCTTGCCGTCGCCGATCTTGCCGGTCTTGGCCGCACCGGCAATGGCGTCGGCCACTTTGTCTGCCATCGCGTCATCGCACGCCACGTCGACACGCACCTTCGGCACCAGCTGCACCACATATTCGGCACCACGGTAGACTTCGGTCTGGCCTTTCTGACGGCCATAGCCCTTAACCTCGGTGACGGTCAGACCCTGAATGCCGATACCGGACATGGCGGTCAGAACTTCGTCGATCCGTGAAGGCTTGATGATTGCTGTGACCATACGCATGGCTGTGCTCCCCAAAAAACTGTTTTTCGACCGGGTCCATATTTGCTGTGAGATGCCCGGCACGCTTTTTCAGGTTGTTAACCTAAGCGCGGGCGCGAATCCGGGCAAGCACCCCATCACTCGTCAACAGCCGCATCCACCCATACGTCGCGGGCAGGAGCAGGTGCTCGCACCGGCGCCACCAAAGGCAGGCGACGTCGGGCGCGCTCGCGATGGCCCGTTGGGGCATATATCTGCTTTGTGGCTTCCACCAGGATCACACCAGAGAAACGCGGCCACAGCGTCGCCCCCAGCCGCTCCCACGCAATCGCAGACCGCAGAAACATCCTCCAGCCGACAGGCGGCATATAGAGCGCAGATGACCATTCAACCGGCGTGAACATGGCATTGCGCAGAAGCGACACGAGCTGCCCCCGCGAGAAAGGCTGACCACTCCCGAAGGGCGACCCGTCCCCACGCGCCCACATGCCCCGACGGTTCGGCGCAACAATCAAAATCCGTCCGCCCGGCGCAAGCACACGCCACGCCTCGCGCAACGCAGGTCGAAGCTGGTCCGCCCCTTCCAGGTGATGCACCAGCAACAACCGGTCAACGGAGGAATCGGACAGCGGCAGACAAACCTCATCCACCAGCCCTGTCAGGAACTTTCCATCGCGCGGCCAGTGCAGGACCCCCTGCTGTGCAGGCATCAAGGCCGCAACGCGCGTCGCCTCATCGCGGAACATACCCAGATAGGGCGTCGCGTAGCCCAGACCGACAACGCTCATGCCGGTGACATTGGGCCAGCAGGCCCGCACGGCACGGCCCACCAGCCGCCGCGCAACCCGCCCAAGCGGTCGCCCGTAGAAGTCTCGTAAATCAACGACATCCAGATGCATGGGTCCATGCTAGCAGCAAGATGTTACGGGGTCTTTGATGATCAACCGGCTGGCGCACTCAATCCTGCAAAAACTGTGTGGCAATGCGGCGGATCATCATCAGTTGCCGCGCCAATTGAACCGCGCGACAGCGCGTCCTAGTGTGCGCCTTAAATCTCAATTACCGATACCAGCACCCCGACCCCAGCATAAGACGGAGCGTCAGATGTCCGATCTCATCGTCCACCAGATCCCCTGCCTCAGTGATAATTACGGCTATCTGCTGCACTCACAGAAAACCGGTGAGACAGCAACCATCGACACGCCGGAAGTGGAACCCATCCTCAAGGCACTGGACGAAAAAGGCTGGCGGCTGACCCACATCTTCAACACCCACCACCACTTCGACCACGCCGGCGGCAATCGCGAAATCAAGACCCGCACCGGCTGCACGGTCATCGGACCGAAAGACGAAGCGGACAAGATCCCCGGCATTGATCGCGCTGTCGGCGACGGTGACACAGTGGAATTCGGCGGCGGCGTGGCGCAGGTGCTGGGCGTTCCCGGGCATACAGCAGGCCACATTGCCTTCAGCTTTCCCGATGACAAAATCGCCTTTGTGGGAGATACACTCTTCGCCCTTGGCTGCGGCCGCCTGTTTGAAGGCACGCCCCAGCAGATGTGGACCAGTCTGCAAAAGCTGATCGCGCTGCCTGACGAGACGGTGGTGTATTGCGCTCATGAATACACCCAGGCCAATGCAAAATTCGCGCTCTCCGTCGAGCCGGACAATGCAGAGCTGCGGGCCCGCTCGCGCGAGATTGATGAACTGCGCCGCAAGGGAACACCCACCGTTCCCACCACCATCGGCCTGGAAAAAGCCACCAACCCGTTCCTGCGTCCCGCCAGCGACGACCTGCAACGCACCATCGGTCTGGAAGGCGCAAACCTTGTGGATGTCTTTGCCAAGACCCGTGAACTCAAAGACAACTTCTAGGCAACGCACATCGCCATGGACGCCAAGAGCATCATCGCCACCCTTGATCTGCAGCCACACCCTGAAGGCGGTTACTTCCGGGAAACCTTCCGCGATCCCGCAGGTGGAGACAGAGGCCATTCCACCGCGATCTACTATCTGCTCGAGGCAGGCGACTTGTCACACTGGCACCGGGTGCTGGATGCCGTCGAAGTCTGGCACTGGTACGCCGGCGGTCCACTGGCCCTGACCCTGTCACCGGATGGTCACGACGCGGAAGCGTTTCGCCTTGGCCCGGAACTCACCGCAGACCAGCGCCCCCAGGTCATCGTCCCTGCCGGCCACTGGCAAACCGCTGAAAGCCTCGGCGAATGGACCCTGTGCGGCTGCACGGTTGCACCGGGTTTTGAGTTTGCAACTTTCGAGATGGCCCCCGCCGACTGGCGCCCGATCCCGCGCGCCCACGGTTAACCCTGCCGACTCACACCTTCGGGCCCGATGCGCTATAGTTCGTGGGGGGAATTCGGGGGCGCTTACTCATGATGCACAGACATCTTCTGCGCGCTGCACTTGTTGCGGCTCCTCTGGCTGCGGCTTTCTTGCCGACGCTGGCGGTCAGTGCACCTCTGCAAAAGCCCACAGGCATCAACTGCCCGCACAACCCCAATGCCATGGGCAGCGCCCGCACCATCGAGGTGGATACGCGCGGCGGCCCGGACATCGGGACCATGCAATACGCCCGCACAGTCCCTGTCGGCCCCAAGGAGCTGGTGCTGACATTCGACGATGGTCCGAACCCGGATCACACGCCTAAGATACTCGATGCCCTCGACAGGCACTGCATCAAGGCAACCTTCTTCATGGTCGGGCGCTATGCCAAGCTGCACCCGGAGATCGTGAAAGACGTCTGGCGGCGCGGCCATACGATCGCCAGTCACACCTGGTCACATCCGATCCTCTCCAGGATGTCCTACTACAACAGCGTCCGGCAGATTGATCGCGGGACACAAGCGATTGAAACAGCTTTGATGGGCGCAACTGACGCAAACGGGATCAAGGCTGAAGTCGCACCGTTCTTCCGTTTCCCCGGGCTCAATCACACCAAGCGCCTGCGCAACTATCTCAGCAAAAAGAATGTCGCGATCTTCTCCTGCGACATCGGCACCGATGACTGGCGCCGCATCTCCCCACGCACGCTCTACAAGCGTGCGTTGCGCATGATCGCGTCCAAGGGCTCCGGGGTGGTGATCTTCCACGACACCCACTTCCGCACGTCCTACATGCTGCCGCAGATCCTCGATGAGCTGGCCCGGCGCGGATATACAACGGTTCACATGGTGCCCAAGGGGGACGCACGGCACATGGCCGCACAGGCGCGTGCAGCTGAGGTTCATGCAGAGCTTGCTATTGAACCCACGCTGCCAATTCCACCAGCGCAGCCGCGACCAGGCATGTCAACTCGGCCTGAAAGTGTCGCCGAAGCATCACACTCCCTGCGGCCCACTGTGGCAAACTAATCTCCGGAAACCTCCTGAAGAGCAACACCATGACCACACGGCGTACCTTCCTGAAATCATCCGCAGCGGCGGCCGTCGCCACAACAACCCTCGTGGCAGCGCCGGCCATCCTGCGCGCTGAAGCGCCCTACAAGCGCACCCTGCGCATGCAAAGCCTCAACTCCGGTGAAAAACTGACGACGACCTATTGGGCTGATGGTGAATATCAAAAGGGAGCCTTCCAGCGCATTTCCTGGTTCATGCGCGATCTGCGCACCAACACCACAACGGATATGTCGCCTGCCTTGATGGATCTTTTGTGGGACATTGATCAGCTGACGTCTTCGTCCAAGCCTATCTACACAATGTCGGCATACCGCTCCGAGCGCACCAATGCCTGGCTTGCTGCCCGCTCCACATCCGTGGACCCCGGCTCCTTCCACCGGCTCGGGATGGCCATCGACATTACCCAGGATTTCGGCGACCCCCATGCGGTCTACCGCGCCGCCCGCGAACTCAACCGAGGCGGCGCCGGATACTACCCCACACGCACGCCCTATGTGCATGTGGACGTGGGGCCCGTAGACAGCTGGGTCCACCCGGCGATTGGCCGCCGTGACCGTGATGCTGAGTACGAAGCGCAAGTTGCTGCGGAAAAAGCGGCGGACGCACCTGCGCAGACACTGCCGGAAACCACAGACAATCCCAATTCCTGATCTGACATCCGGCCACCGCCAAATGGCGGAAAACCGCAGATTTCAGGCGGTTTCTCGAAGTACCACCCGTTCCGGGTGCGAATCCTTCTCGCAAATGCAGCAAATTTGGCCATGGTTCCTCGCAACTGCACTTGCGCATTGCAGCATGGCTACGCGAGAATGTGCCTTCTGGTTAGGCAGATCACGAGTCGACGCGCCGTCGCCCCGCTGCCGACCTACCTCGTTCACCAAACCGACGGAAGCGTGACAACGTGGCTAAGAAGCGGTCTTCCGGCAATGAGCCGATCACGATCAAGAAATACGCCAATCGCCGACTCTACAACACGGCGACGTCGAGCTATGTGACGCTTGATCACCTGGCGGACATGGTGAAACAGAACCAGGACTTCGTCGTCATTGACGCTAAGACCAGTGACGACATCACCCGGTCTGTCCTCACACAGATCATTTTTGAAGAAGAAGCCAAAGGTGGCCAGAACCTGCTGCCCATCCGCTTCATGCGTCAGTTGATCAAGTATTATGGCGACAGCCTGCAGGGCGTCGTTCCCGGCTTCCTTGAAATGAGCCTGGAGAATTTTGCCAAGGAGCAGGAACGAGTGCGCAGCCGCATCGCCAGCGCCGTTGGCGAGGACCGCGTCAGCGCCATCGAAGAACAGGTGCGTGAGAACGTGGCAGCGCTTGAAAGTGCTGTGCGCAGCTTGAACCCGTTTGCTCCGGCAGCGGAAGATGACAAGCCTGCGGCATCCAGCAAGGAAGAGACAGTGCCCGAGAAGGACGTCGCGGAAATGCAAAAGCAGATGGCCGCGATGCAAAAGCAGCTCGACGCGCTGACCGGTTCAAAAAAGAAATAGAGCTAGCGCTTAAGCCGTTTCGAGGCTTGCCACATCGGTTTCCCATGGCGGCGTCAGCACAGGCTCGCCAAGGAAGAACCCCTGCATGTACTCCACGCCATATGCGCGCAGCAGTGTGACTTCATCCTCGTTACCAACCCATTCCGCCACCACAGGCAGATTGAAGTTCTTGGCGAGATGAACCAGCGTTTGCACAAACAGCTGGTCATCACGACTACGCACAAGGCCTTTGACGAAGGATCCGTCGATCTTGACCATATCCACGTCCAGCGCCTTGAGGTTGCGGAACGACGTATAGCCCGCGCCGAAGTCATCAATCGCAACCCGGCAGCCCAGTTCACGCAGCTCACGTACGAACTTGGCGGATTCTTCCAATTCGTGCAGCGCCACCGTCTCGGTGATTTCCACGATGAGGCGCGTTGCAAGATCGCGGCGCGTCGCCACATAGCCGCGGATTCTCTCCAGCCATGTGCCATCCATGGCTGTCATGCCGGAGACGTTGATCGCAAGTTCTGCCTGCGGGTAATCCTCAAGCGTCTTGATCGCCAGTTCCAGAACGCGCTGATCCACCAGACGCACAAGCCCAAGTTTCTCAGCCACGGGAATAAACTCACCGGCGGAGACAACTTCCCCATCGGGACGCCTCATCCGCAGCAGACATTCATGCAGATCAGCTTCGCCGGTCTTGGAAGACACGATGGGCTGATAGGCAAGGCACAGGCGGTCTTCATTGAGGGCCGCAACAATCTGGTCGGCCAGTTCAACATTCCGGCGGCGGCGGGACTCGCGCTGCTCGGACAGCTGATAAATGCCATAGGCACCGCGGCGCGTAGCCTTGGCATTGTCGAGAACTTCTTCAGACCGCGACAATGCTTCCGTCGCATTGCGGGCACATCGCGGAATGGCCACACAGCCAATAGATACACTCGCGGATACAGGGCCAGAGCCCGTATCGATCACGGTTTCACGCACCGCCTGCATCAGGCGCTCGGCGGTGTAAGCCATTTCAGCCTCACCGCAATTGGTCAGAATAATGCCGAACTTGTTGCCGGCGACACGTCCCAGCGTATCGCTCTGGCGCAGCTGTGACTTTAGTCTCTGCGACACAGCCACAATGACCTGGTCCGCCACATCAAATCCGTAGGCGTCGTTGATGAGTGCCAGATTATCAATGCCCGCCATCATGAAAGCCGCATCGCGATCAAAACGCTCGCTGTAGGCGATGGTCTGAGACAGTAATTCGCGCAAGCGCGCACGGTTCACGTTTCCGGTCAGTTCGTCGAACCGGGCGAGATACCCCAGACGACGCTCCTGATTTTTCCGTTCGGAAATATTGCGGACCGTGCCGACCACCCGGCCGGGACGTCCATTGGCGCCAACAAACCAGGAACCACCATCTTCAATCCAGACGGGCTCACTTTGGCCGGGCACATTAATCGCGTATTCGCAGTCAAAGGGAACACCGTCACCGCGATCGGATTTGTCGCTGGTCATGACCGCGTCATAGCGTGAGACACCTGCATCAGGGTCCACAAGCCGCGCATAGGAGCGACCTGTCGAGACATGGTCTGACGCCAGCAACTCGCGACCGTCAGATGACCAAACAGCACTGACACCTTCGCTCCATACGATGGTGTCTGTGGCGATATCCCATTCATAGATGGCGATACCGGCAGAGCTTAGTGCTGTTTGGTCATCTGACGGTCGCGAGTTGCTGGCGTCAGACCATGTCTCGACAGGTCGCTCC
>JBCBUN010000041.1:0-8863 GCA_039818145.1 Pseudomonadota bacterium | reverse complement strand
CGAAGATCTCCTGGAAGAGAAACTGCCGGACCCCAAACGCGCTGTTCACATCATCAAGCCGCTTGGCTTTGGCCACGCCGACGTGGTGGTCGCCGTGCCGCAATCATGGATCGATGTGCGCACCATGGCGGATTTTGACGATGTCGCCATCGCCTTTCACGCCCGCCATGGCGAGCGCGTACGCATCGCCACGAAGTATCTGCGTCTAACGCGCAACTTCTTTGCTGCTCACGGTTTGGCGGACTACCGCATTGTGGAAAGCGCCGGCGCCACGGAAGGCGCACCCGCCGGCGGCACCGCTGAGGCGATTGTCGACATCACGTCAACCGGCGCAACGCTGGCAGCCAACAACCTCAAGATTCTTGATGACGGTGTAATCCTCAAGAGCGAGGCAAACCTCATTGCCTCACAGACCGCGACATGGGGCCCCAACGCCCGCGCGGCAGCAGCCAAGATCCTTGAGATGATTGAAGCCGTCGCCCGCGCAAAAAATGTCGTTGAAGTTCGCTTCCTGCATGACGTGTCAGACACAAAACTCCTGCGCGAGCTGGAAGATCAGCACAACGCCCGCGTGCCGTTCCCCTATGACGAGGACGGCGCCCGTGTCGCGCTCATCATGCATGTGCCCGACAGCAATGTGCACGACGTGGTGTCGCATCTCTATGCGGCCGGCAAGGATGCGGTAACTGTCACAGAACCCCGCTACATTTTTGAGCGCGGCAATCCGCTTATGGCAGCGCTGGAGGCAAAGCTGGGGTAAGCTTGCTGCACGCGAAACACTCGTGATGTGTCAGCAAGGAATGCCAGCATGCGCCCAGCCCTCGATCTGCCGCCGCTTCCCCTTGAGGAGTGGGAAGACACAAAGGAAACCCTGCATCTGTTCCTGCAGATCGTCGGCAAGATCAGGCTCAAGACCCACCCCAAGCTGAACCACTGGTGGCATGTGACGCTGTATCCGTCGTCGCGCGGCGTGACGACCCGGCGCATCCCTTATGGTGGCGTGGATTTCGAGATTGCTTTCGACTTCATCACCCACACGGTGACAGTCACCCGCTGTGACGGGGACGAGCGCAGCTTTGCCTTGGGCGGTCTCAGTGTTGCTGATTTCTATGCCAAGGTGTTTGACGCCCTTGAGGCATTGGGAATTGACGTGACGATCCATGCGATCCCCTACGACCGCCCCTACAAAACGCCATTTGCTCAGGATGCGGATCATAAAACCTATGATGGCGACAAGGTCCATGCCTATTGGCGCGCCCTGTCGCAGATCGCAACCGTCTTTGAGGAGTTCCGCGGACGCTTCCTCGGCAAGTCCACGCCGGTGCATCTGTTCTGGCATTCCTTCGACCTGGCGCTCACCCGCTTCTCCGGCAAAAAGGCCCCACCCATGGAGGGCGGCACCAAGGCCGACAAGGAAGCTTACAGCCATGAGGTCATCTCCTTTGGCTGGTGGGCCGGTGACGACCAGGTCCGTGGGGCCGCGTTCTACTCCTACACCGCACCCGAGCCGGACGGCATTGAGACACATGCGCTCGAACCCGCTGAGGCCGTATGGAATGACGCCGGTGGCTCCCACATGGCGTTCCTCACCTACGAGGCCGTGCGTCAAAGTGCTGACCCGCGCGCAACCCTGCTGGCTTTCCTCGAAAGCACCTATCAGGCAGGTGCCACCAAGGCCGAATGGCCGGTTGAGGACTTCACCCACCAAGCCTAGTGACTGGTCCGTCGCGGTATCAAGTCCGACCGTTGAAGAGGGCCTCGCTGCATACGAAGCCGCACGGCAAGGCGGGCGCAGGCCCCGGTGCCGCGAAGGTCTTTTCGGTCGGCAAGGTGATTCAAGCCGATCACCGCACGGTCAATGCTGTACATCGCCCGATCCCAACTGCGTTCCTCAGCAAGGGCGGTCAGGATTTCCCGATAGGCGTCGATGGCATGCCCCGCAAAGTCGGGTATTGCCTCTTTGGCATTGGGATTAAGCGCGCGCAGTCGGCTCCGCAGGCGCGGTGCAGTACGCAAGACCTTGATGCGGCTGAGCACCTCGCGCTCGGCCCGATTGACATGCAGCCCCGCCCGAAGGCGTGACCGGTTAAACGGCTGGGGTGATACCTGTTCCATCCCACGATTGTGCCATCGCCTGAAGCACCGGGGATAACTTCACGAAACAAAAAAGGGCGGCTCGTGTGAGCCGCCCTTTTCCGTATTCGCTGAGCTTGGAAGCTCAGGCGACGTGATGCTTACATCATGCCGCCCATGCCACCCATGCCGCCCATGTCCGGCATTGCCGGGGCAGCAGCGCCGCCCTTTTCCGGCTTGTCCGCAACCATGGCTTCTGTGGTGATCAGCAGGCTGGCAACAGAAGCTGCGTCCTGCAGAGCATGGCGCACAACCTTGACGGGGTCGATGACGCCCATTTCAACGAGGTTGCCGTACTCTTCGGTCTGTGCGTTGAAGCCGAAGCCCACGCCCTTGCCTTCAAGCACCTTGCCCACAACGATCGAGCCTTCAACACCGGCATTTTCGGCGATCTGACGGATCGGAGCCTGGATGGCACGAAGAACAATGTTCACACCAGCCTGCTGGTCGGCATTCTCAGCACTGTCGGCAACAGCACTGATGGCCTTGGTTGTGGACAGCAGAGCTGTACCGCCACCAGGCACGATGCCTTCTTCAACAGCAGCGCGAGTGGCGTTCAGAGCATCGTCAACACGATCCTTGCGCTCTTTCACTTCCACTTCCGTTGCACCACCAACGCGCAGAACGGCAACACCGCCGGCCAGCTTGGCAAGACGCTCCTGAAGCTTCTCACGATCGTAGTCAGATGTTGTTTCCTCGATCTGGTTACGGATCTGAGCAACGCGGCTTTCGATGTCCTTCTTCTTGCCAGCGCCATCAACGACAGTTGTGTCGTCCTTGGTGATGCGGACCTTCTTGGACGTGCCGAGCATGTCGAGGGTCACTGTTTCAAGCTTGATGCCGAGGTCTTCAGAGATGACCTGGCCGCCTGTGAGAACAGCGATGTCTTCGAGCATTGCCTTGCGGCGATCGCCGAAGCCAGGAGCTTTGACGGCTGCAACCTTCAGGCCGCCACGCAGCTTGTTGACCACGAGGGTCGCCAGGGCTTCGCCTTCAATGTCTTCTGCAATGATCAGCAGCGGACGGGATGACTGCACAACAGCTTCCAGGATCGGCAGCATGGACTGCAGGTTGGAGAGCTTCTTTTCGTGCAGCAGGATGTACGGATCGTCGAGTTCCGTTGTCATCTTGTCAGCATTGGTGATGAAGTACGGTGACAGGTAGCCACGGTCGAACTGCATGCCTTCAACGACTTCAAGTTCGGTTTCCAGTGACTTGGCTTCTTCAACCGTGATCACACCTTCATTGCCGACCTTCTGCATGGCCTGTGAAATCAGCTCGCCGATTTCATTTTCGCCATTGGCAGAGATCGTGCCGACCTGTGCAATCTCGTCAGAACCCTTCACCTTCTTGGCGCGCTTCTTGAGATCTTCGATGGCAGCGCCTGCTGCCAGATCAATGCCGCGCTTCAGGTCCATTGGGTTCATGCCGGCAGCAACAGACTTTGCGCCTTCACGAACGATGGCCTGCGCCAGAACAGTTGCCGTTGTTGTACCGTCACCAGCTTCGTCGTTGGTGCGCGATGCAACCTCACGGATGAGCTGTGCGCCCATGTTCTCGAACTTGTCTTCCAGTTCGATTTCCTTCGCCACGGACACACCGTCCTTGGTTGTGCGCGGAGCGCCGAAGGACTTGTCGATGACCACGTTGCGGCCCTTGGGACCCAGCGTCACCTTCACAGCATCTGCCAGTGTATCGACGCCCTGGAGCATCTTTTCACGGGCTTCGGAACCAAATTTGACTTCTTTAGCCATGGTTTCCTTGTACCTCTCATTATGCCGGACGGCGCTTTTTGACTAAGCGGCTCGGCCCGGCGGGTTAGCAGTTTGATGGTCTGAAAACGGCAATAAAAAAGCCGCGCTAGTGAGGGGAATGCCCTCGCGCAGCTTTACTTCTTGCCCTTCTTGCCTTCGATCACACCGAGAATATCGCTCTCTTTCATGATGAGCAGATCTTCACCGTCGATTTTGACTTCAGTGCCGGACCATTTGCCGAAAAGCACCTTGTCGCCAGCTTTCACGTCGAGCGGCTGAACCTTGCCGGCCTCATCGCGCGCGCCGTCGCCAACAGAGACGATTTCGCCTTCGCTCGGCTTTTCCTTGGCTGTATCGGGAATGATGATCCCGCCAGCTGTCTTCTCATCTTCTTCGAGCCGGCGAACGACAACACGGTCGTGCAGGGGACGAAAACCCATGAGCTCTCTCCTCTTAAATGGATAAGGCCCCAATCGTATCAGGGCCAAAAGTCCAACATTTTCAATAGCTAAGCGGGCTGCTTGATGCGGCCCGCTGCTTGTTGGCACTCGGTTTGGGCGAGTGCTAACAAGCACGGGGGTGAGATAGGGAGTCTGCCAACAGGTGTCAACAGGTTGTGATGGCTTAAAGTGGCGGAAAGACTCATGTTTTCGCCCCGCCGTCCTCATCCCCTTCTTTTCCAATGCCTCAGTGCAGGAGCCCTCAATGACCATCGCATTTCATGGCGCCATTCCGGTGCTGCGCATGTTCGACGAAACGCAGGCCCGGCGCTTCTATCTGGACTATCTGGGGTTCGAGATCGTGTTCGAACACAGGTTTGAGCCGGAATTGCCGCTATACATGCGCGTTTCAAGGGCCGGATTGACCCTGGACCTCACGGGCCATCATGGCGATGCAACGCCGGGCTCAACGGCATTTGTACCCATGGACGGGATCGAGGCGTTCCATGCAGAACTACGAACCCGTGATGATGTGGGCAATATCAGACCTGGGCTGGAGGATGCGCCCTGGGGCGGCAAACTGCTGGAAGTTATGGATCCCTTCGGCAACCGGTTGCGGTTTTCCTCAACCTGACCGCCGGCGCAAGACCTAGTCTGCGCTTGTGGCCGGGAACTGGCCCGCGCCTGAGCTCATGCGCGGTAACGGTACGTGGCGCATGGGTTGGCGGCGCGCATAGTCGCCAACGACCGCACGCGCGGGATCAAACTGGTCCAGCAAGGCGGCAATGAACAGGCTGAGACCAAGCAGCTCGAATCCTTCTTCAATGCTGATCGACAGGGCGTAGAAAGCGGTTGCCCGGTAGCCCTGATAATCAAGCCAGCCACCGATCATTTCCATGCCCAGCGCGCCAGCCACGAAAATCCCGCCATAGGCGGCGAACTTCCAGAACAGGCTGGTGGGCAATCGTTTGAGGAGCGGCAACAGCGCGAGGCCAAGGGCGGCGACACACACAAAGGCAGGCACAATCCACGCATAGAAAAGAACGCCGCCGAAACCAAAGGCCTGGCGCAGCGGCGCGATAACGCCCTCATGGAAACTGGCGGCCTCGTCAATGGACAAGGCCATGAAGACGATCGCCAGAACCAGCCAGAGGCGCCACAGAATGTCCTGCGCACGCCACGCCTTTGCCGCCAGTGTGTAGAGCAGCAGCGACGCGATCAGCATCATCGACGACCCCCACCATGCGGGCACGCTGTTCTCGGCATCCAGATTGAACTGCCGCAGGTCCTGCACCACGGTGCCGACGCCCACATTGATCACAAAGGCTTCCCGCGCGAGCCCGGCCGCCATCACGGCAAGGGAACCTGCGAAGATCATGTATTTGGCAAACTGCGGGTCGAGGCGCATGGCGCAAATCCGGTGTAATTTTTTGGGTCAAATGACCGTTCAGGAAGATCACCGTCGCAAACACCATGCCGGATGGTGCGCAGACGCCCCAATAATGCCGGTGCCCGCCTTAACCCGGTCTTTGGCCCCGGTCCTGCACAATTGAGCGAAGGTTCAACCAGCAGGAAGCCCCCCAGATGCCTGCCATATATGACGCAAAGCGCCCGCCCGAAACGGTGGATAAGCCCGGAATTACGGACAAATCGGCAGAACTGCCGCTTGTTCTGGATCTCGACGGCGCACTCATCCGAACGGACATTCTGTTCGAGACTTTTATCGCCTTCGTGCGGCAAAACCCACTGCGCCTGTTTCAGGTTGCTGCATGGGTGCTGCGCGGCCGTGCCATTTTGAAACAGAAGCTGGCCGAAAAAGCCGTGCTGGATGTGGAAAGCCTGCCGGCAACCGAAGACCTTGTGAGTTTCGCCGCCCGCGAAGCTGCCATGGGCCGCAAGGTGCATTTGGCGACCGCGACAGACAGCCTGGTGGCTCACCGCATCAAGAAACGGTTTCCGTTTATCAGCCGCGTCTTCGCCAGCGATGGGGCAACCAATCTCAAATCAAAGGCCAAGGCGGCCGTTCTGGCGGACGCATTCCCGGATGGCTTTGCCTATGCCGGTGACAGCCGCGCGGATGTGCCTGTGTGGAAAGCGGCGCAGGCGTCCCTCGTGGTCAACCCCACACCAGGCGTGTTGCGGGCCGCGCGTGCCGTCCGCGAACCGGTGGAGATATTCGAGCGCCCGCGCACCGGGTTCAAATTTGTCGCCAAGGTTCTGCGGCTTCATCAATGGGCCAAGAACGGGTTGATCTTCGCGCCGCTGCTGCTGGGCGGGCTGATGTTCGATCTGCAGGCCTGGACACTGGCCGCCGCGGGGTTCCTCGCCTTGTCTCTTTTGGCGTCGGCAACCTATCTGCTGAACGACCTGTTCGATCTGGCAGATGATCGCCGCCACTGGTCCAAGCGCAACCGGCCACTGGCATCCGGGCGGTTGAAGATCGCCCATGCATTGATGCTCATTCCAGCGGGTATGATCGCAGCCTATGCCATCGCTGCGTGGATTGGGCCGGTTGCCATCGGCTTCCTGACGCTCTATCTGGCACTGACGCTGGCCTACTCGTTCACGCTCAAGAAGATTGAACTGCTGGACGCCGCCGTGCTGGCAACCCTGTTCACCGTGCGCCTTGGCTTTGGTGTGGCGCTGGCAGGTGTCGTCTTCTCACCGTGGCTGCTTGTGTTCTCTATGTTTCTGTTCCTGTCACTGTCTTTTGCCAAGCGTCACGTGGAAGTCACCCGCATGGAAGCCCGTGGCCGCACCAAGGCAGCCGGTCGCGGCTACAAGGCAGGTGACGGCCCCATGGTGGCCATGATCGGCGCGGCATCGGGCCTTGCCTCGGTGCAGGTGCTGGTGATGTACGTCATGAGTGAGGCCTATTCCGCAGGCGCCTACGCGCAACCGCTCATGCTGTGGGCGGCACCGCCGATTCTGTTCCTGTGGGTCGCGCGCATCTGGCTGCTGGCCCAGCGTGGCGAACTTGATGACGACCCGGTGGCCTTTGCCGTTAAGGACGGTCCCAGCCTGCTGCTGGGTGCCGTGCTCGGCATGGTATTCGCCGCAGCGCTTCTTGGTTCCCCGCTCTAGAGGCCGACCCAATGAGCGAAACACAACTGAGCGAGACACATCGCGTCTTACGGTTCCTGGTGGTGGGCAGCCTGGCGGCTGCTGTCAACTGGATCGCGCGGATTGTCTTGTCGGCTGCCTTTGCACCTGCACTGAGCTTTGAAACGGCTGTGCTGATTGCCTATGCCATCGGCATGACCAGCGGCTTCCTGCTGTATCGCGCCTATGTGTTTCCCGATGCGGGCCTGCCCATGGCAGTGCAGTTGCGCCGCTTCATCGCGGTCAATCTGGTAAGTGCCGTTGAAGTCTGGCTGGTGGCCGTCGTGCTTTTGCGCATGGTTGTTCCAGCACTTGGCATTGGCCTCGACTACACACCGATTGCAGAAGCCATTGCCCATGGCATTGCCATCGCCATCGGGGCAGCCACAAGCTATGTGGGTCACAAGCTGCTGACATTCAGATCAGCGCAGGGTGTTGAACCTGCCTAGGCTGTTCCGGCAATCCTGAGCGCCGCCATGGTCACAAGGTTGAGCACCATGGCGTATCCCACCAGCACCGCAAGAATGCCGCGCCATTCGGTTCTCACGGTCGGAGCCAGCAACAGCATGGCTATGGGCAACCAGTCCAGCGCATAGCGCTGCACGTTGTACTGGCTGAAGCCGTTGGAATGATAAAACAGCGTGATCCCGCAAATGGAGGCCGCCGTGGCAACGCCAATGAAAGTGATGCGGTGCCGCTGCACGAAGGCAAGCAGCAGCAGGAACGGGCTTGCTGCAAGAATGGACGTGCCGAAACTGTCCACGCCCATGATCTTGGTCGTGTAAGTACCGCCAAAATCAATGTGCAGGCCCTGGAAGAACATATGGACCACGTTGAACAGGAAGTACTCCTGGGCAAACAGGCCAAGGTCATTGATCCGCAGGGTGATGACGTTCTCTTCGCCCGGCAGGATGTCCGCCGCGATGTAGCCATAACCCGTATCAAGCGGCGCGCCGAAACGCACATAATTGTAGAGGCAGTAAATACCCACGGCCCCGAGGATCGGCACACCCAGCTTCAGCGCCTGTATGATGCGAGACTTGTTGATGCGCAGCAGCGGCTCATCATCATTGAGCATCAGCACAAACAGCAGCGGGGCATAAAGGATGCTCATCTGGCGGGACAGGAACGCCATGCCGATCATGATGCCGGCGAGCCACGCATTGCGCCGTTCGATGGTGGCCCACAGCGCCATGGACACAAAGAAGAACCCCACAAGCTGCGCAAAGAACCACACGCGGTCTCCGCGGAGTGCCACAAAGTAAAGCGGTGTGGCAAACACCAGCGCCAGCAACAAAATGAGCGTGCGCGTCTGGTCCGGTCCTGCGGCAGCAAACAGCCGCGACCAGATGAACCCGATGGCCAGCTGCACTCAGACACCTGCTTCGATGGCGACTGTGCGACCTTCGAAGGCAAGACCTATGTGATCTTCCC
>JBCBUN010000040.1:0-9219 GCA_039818145.1 Pseudomonadota bacterium | reverse complement strand
GTCCTTGTCGCCCAGACCCTGTTTTTCCACCCGCGCCACCAGTTTCCGGGTGGAAAAACAGGGTCTGGGCGACAAGGACCATGTGCTGTTTGAAACCGGTTATGGCCCGTCCGGTCTGCCACATATCGGCACATTTGGTGAGGTCGCTCGCACCTCAATGGTGCGTCATGCGTTCAGTGTCCTGAGCGATGTCCCAACCAGGCTCGTATGTTTTTCTGATGATATGGACGGTCTGCGCAAGGTGCCGGACAATGTGCCCAATCAGGAGATGATGCAGCAGCATCTGGGCAAGCCCCTGACGCGGGTGCCTGACCCGTTCTCCAACGAGCACACGAGCTTTGGGGCCGCCAACAATGCACGGCTGCGTGTGTTTCTGGACCGCTTTGGCTTTGACTACGAGTTTGAAAGCGCCACTGACAACTATACGAGCGGTCGATTTGATGAGGCGTTGATGCGCATGCTTGAGGTCTATGACAAGGTCATGGGCATCATTCTGCCAACGCTTGGTCCAGAACGTCAGGCTACATACTCCCCGTTCCTGCCGATTTGCCCACGCACCGGCGTTGTGCTCCAGGTGCCACTGGTGGCACGTGACACGGCGAAGGGCATTGTCACCTATGAGGACCCTGAAACCGGTGACCCGGTGGATGTGCCCGTTACTGGCGGAGCCGTTAAGTGCCAATGGAAGGCCGACTGGGCGTTGCGCTGGTTTGCGCTGGGTGTCGACTATGAGATGGCCGGCAAGGACCTTATTGAGTCCGTGAAGCTGTCCAGCCGCATCTGCAAGGCCATGGGTGGTCAGCCACCTGAAGGCTTCAACTACGAACTGTTTCTGGACGAAAACGGTGAGAAGATTTCCAAGTCGCGCGGCAATGGGCTGACCATTGACGAATGGCTGCGCTATGCGTCGCCGGAGAGTCTGAACAACTTCATGTTTGCGTCGCCGCGCAAAGCCAAGCGTCTTTACTTTGATGTGATCCCGAAGAACGTGGATGAATATCTATCGCATCGCGCCAGCTTCTCGAAGCTGGAGCCGGCCAAGCAGCTGATGAACCCTGTCTGGCATATCCACAGTGGCAATCCGCCTACGGACGATGTGCCGATCTCCTTCAACATTCTGCTCAATCTGGTCAGCGCGTCGAACTCTGAGGACAAGGATGTGCTGTGGGGTTTCATTTCACGCTATGTGCCCGGCGCAACGCCTGAGACCTATCCACTGCTGGATGAACTGGTTGGGTATGCGATCACCTACTTCCACGACTTTGTGAAACCAGCGAAGGTCTTCCGAGCGCCAACGTCTCAGGAGGCGGAGGCCATGCAGGCACTGTCGGACCGCATTGGCGCGCTCGACAGCAATGCGGACGCGGAAACCATCCAGAATGAAGTCTTCGCGGTTGGCAAAGAACATGGATTTGAGCCACTGCGGGCCTGGTTCAGCGCGCTGTATGAAGTGCTTCTCGGACAGTCGCAGGGTCCGCGTTTCGGGTCATTTGTTGCCTTGTACGGCATTGAAGAGACCCGCCAGATGATTGCAAAGGCGCTGGAGAAAAACACCTGAGGCACGCCTTGATCGCCCGCGCAGCTTGCTTTGCGGACCGAACAACGCAAATCATATGGCCATGAGGTTCTCCCATGGTTTTTTCAGGTCCCTGTTTGGCGTCACGCTGATGACGTTGGTTGCGGCTGTCTGGTCGGCGCAGGCGGAGACGTCCGTATCCGATGAAGCGCATGAGCTCTATGCCTCAGGCAACTACGCGGAAGCGGCACGTAAAGCGCTTTTGACACAGACTGCGGCAGGCGATGCACTGGCGGCCCGGGCCCTTCTGGCCAACGCGCAGACCGGTTCGCGGAGTGGTCGAGGGAAGCTGGTCGCGGAGGCGCAGGAAGCTGCGGCCGCCGCCATTGCGCGCGACCCGGAGTATATAGAGGGCCACATGCAACTGGCTGTAGCGCTTGGATATCAGGGGCGCGCGCTTGGTGACTACATCGCGCATCAGCAAGGCCTAGCCACCCAGGCGCGAACAGCCATCGACTCAGCTCTTTCTCTTGACCCGGACAACGCCTGGGCTCGGGCACTTTCAGGTACGTGGCATCTTGAAATCGTGACGGGTGCTGGTCCGCTGCTTGCGTCAGCGCTTTATGATGCCAGCCGCTCCGACGGCCTTGCTGATCTTCGCAGAGCGGTGAATGCCCCGGATGTGAGCATCATCGTTTTGTACCAGTGTGCGCTGCAATTGCTGGCGCACAATGCGGACAGCTTTGGACGGGAAGCGGAACGCATCCTGATTGCCGCCAGTAACGCCAAGCAACAGGACGCCTTCGAGCGCTTCACAGCTCGCCGGGTGGATCGGCTTCTACGGGCCTATCGGTCCGGTAATGAGGCGATGCTCAAGCGCGAGATCGACCAGGCACAAGCCAGTTACTAACCGACATACTGCTTACTGGCGGGCCCAGACAATGCGCGCGAGCCACTGAATTTGTGACGGTTTGAACTCAAGATCCTCAAAGGACGGATTCAGGGACGCGAGGACGATGCGTTTGGAGTTCTGCGCCCGCAGCTCCTTCGCCATGACCTCGCCATCCAGCGTCTTGGCCACCACACGGTCCCCTACGCGCACGGCGGCGCCAGGAGAGACAACGATGATGTCGCCCTTGCGATAGACCGGGGCCATGCTGTCGCCGGAAATTTCCAGCGCATACATGTTTTCATCGCCGGCACCGGGTGAGGCTCCAGGCAGATCAACCCGCTCCCACGCGCCGCCTACAGGAAATCCGGCATCGCCAAAAAAGCCACCCGTACCCGCCTGAGCAAGGCCGATCACTGGAATACCACCACCGAAACTGCCTGAATTTGCAGACCCGTCCACGTCATCAAGCGTCCCGCCGTCACGGATGAAGCCGACGAACTCCTCCATGCTTGTGCCTGCGGCTTCAAGCGCCTTGGACAGGCTTTCCGTGCTCGGCCAGCGCTGTTTGCCATTGGAGGCCATCCGTTTGGAGCGGTTGAACGTGGTGGGGTCGAGACCCGCCGCACGCGCAAGGCCCGACGCGCTCAGACCTGAGCGTTGTGCGAGCGTATCGATGGCTTGCCAGATTTCACGATGGGTCAGCATGAGGTACGGCCTTTGAATCGGTTACCCCAACATAGGAACAAATTCCTTTGTCCGCAAGCCACCCTTGCCGCCGCTTTCCCCCTGTGGCACCTCACCTCTCATGACATCCGTTATTTACAAAATCTGCCCCAAATCGCTTTGGGACGAGGCTGAGTCCGCAGGTGAATTTGCCGGAGCCGGCATCGATCTGGCCGATGGATACATCCACTTTTCGACGGCGGAGCAGACGTCTGAAACCGCACGCCTGTACTTCAGCAACACGCCAGACCTTGTGATCGTGGCGGTTGAGGCAGCTCCCCTTGGAAAAGCCCTCAAGTGGGAGGAATCCAGAGGCGGGCAACTCTTCCCGCATCTTTATGGCGCGCTGCCAACATCTGCGGTGCTGTGGGTAAAACCGCTGCCCATGGATGACGATGGAGCCCCACAGGTGCCAACGCTCAATGCGGACACAGGCTCATGAGTGTGCTTGCGAAGATGGGCGCGCGCTTGCTGCGCAAGTTGCCGCCGGAGATGGCCCATGTGTTGGCTGTACGCGCGTTGGCAGCCGGCTTTGGCCCGACCGACTCGACGCCTGCCGACCCCATTTTGCAGACGCAGGCCATGGGGCTGTCCTTTCCAAATCCCATCGGTGTCGCCGCCGGATTTGACAAGGACGCACGTGTGCCAGATGCCTTGCTTGAGCTTGGGTTCGGATTTGCTGAAGCGGGTACCGTGACGCCCGAGCCGCAACCGGGCAATCCCAAACCGCGGATGTTTCGGCTTGAAGAAGACCGCGCGGTCATCAACCGTCTTGGCTTCAACAACCAGGGGCTCGATGCCTACACGGCGCGGCTTGCGGCACGCCAGGACAAGCCCGGCATCGTGGGTGCCAATATCGGCGCCAACAAGGACAGCGAAGACCGTATCGCCGACTATGTAACGGGTCTCAATCATGTTGCCGGACTGGCATACTACGTGACGGTCAATGTGTCCTCTCCCAACACGCCGGGGCTGCGCGACCTGCAGGCGCGCGACGCCCTGCGGGACCTTGCCGGGCGCGTCAGCGCTGCGCGAGATGCCCTTGCCGGATTTGCCGATGCACCGTTGCCCCTTGTTCTAAAAATTGCTCCCGACCTTGCCGCTGAAGACATTCGCGATGCGGTCGAGACTGCCATCGAGATGGGCTTTCAGGGACTGATTGTCTCCAACACGACCATTGCGCGGCCCGAGACCCTGAAGAGTGCGAACAAAGAGCAAACCGGTGGGTTGTCCGGGGTACCTCTCCTGGAACCCTCCACAGCTGCCCTTCGGGTCGCGGCCTACGTGAACAAGGACCGCCTGACGCTGATTGGCGCCGGCGGCGTTTCGTCCGGCGAGAGCGCCTACGCAAAAATCCGTGCCGGGGCATCGCTGGTGCAGCTCTACACAGCGTTTGGCTATGACGGACCTTCGCTTATTCCACGGATCAAGAAAGAGCTGGCGGAGCTATTGCGGCGCGATGGCTTTGCGTCGGTCAAAGACGCCGTTGGCGCTGATCTGAAAACCTAGGAGAACACACGCCCATGTCGCTGCGCATCTATCACAATCCGCGTTGTTCGAAATCGCGTCAGACACTGGCGTTGTTGCAGGAACATGGTCATACGCCCGAAATCGTCGAATACCTGACATCGCCTCCCACTTCGGGAGAGCTGGCAGTTGTGCTCGGGATGCTGGGCATGGGCCCGCGCGATGCAATGCGCAAAGGCGAAACTGTTTTCAAGGAACTGAACCTGAGTGACGACAGCCTTACCGATGAGCAGCTGATAGATGCGATGGTCGCCAACCCTAACTTGATTGAGCGTCCTATTGTTATCACTGCAAGCAAGGCGGCGATCGGACGTCCGCCTGAGAACGTGCTCGACATTCTCTAGGCCCACCTGCTTAAGCGATGCTGCGCTCGAGAGAGGGATATCGAAGGCCCAGCGTGATGCCGCGCACGACGCTGAAGAGCGTGAAGGCAGCCCACAGGCCGTGATTGCCCCAGGGTTGAAACGCCCACCAGGCAGCAATGTAAATCGCGAATGACAGCGCCATCATGTTGCGCATGTCAGCGGTGCGGGTTGCCCCCACGAAAATCCCGTCCAACTGATAGCTGGCCACGGCGGCCAGTGGTGAGATCACTGCCCAGACAAGATAGGTGTTGGCGGTCTGCCGAACGTCTGCCACGCTTGTAAGCAGGCCGATGAACCATGCGCCGAGCAACCAGAAGATCAGGGCGAATGCGACCGCGGACGCTACTGCCCACACGGAACTCAGGACGGCGGCTCGCCGGAAACGTGCGTGATCACGTGCACCCTTGCTTTCGCCGACGAGTGCCTCGCTGGCAAAGGCAAACCCATCCAGCGCGTAGGCTGCAAGATAGAGGAAATGAAGGAGCACTCCATTTGCGGCAAGAACAATATCGCCCTGGGCGGCGCCCTGCATGGTCAGCCAGACGAAGGCCGCCATGAGAAACGCTGACCGAATGAAGATGTCCCCATTGACACTCAGCATCCGGCGCAGGGCGTCCATATCCCACAGACGTGACTGGTCACCGTGCGCCAAGGCTGCGCCCGTGCTGCGGCGCGCATGCCAGACCACGAGACCCACACCTGCAATCACTGTCGTCCATTCAGCAATGACTGTGCCCAGTGCAACCCCATCGACATTCATGCCGACGCCCACAACGAACAGCACATCAAGCGCCACATTGGCGAGGTTGAGATAGAGCTGCAGGTAAAGCGCAATGTCAGCGCGCTGCAAACCAATGAACCAGCCGAGAATGGCGAAGTTCACCAGCATTGCCGGGGCACCCCAGATACGGATGGAAAAATATTCCGCAGCCAGGGTTTCGACTTGCGGGCCCGCTTCAAATACCAGAAAAATCGCTGCTGACAGCGGCACCTGACACACCGCCAGTATCGACCCTGCAACAATGCCGACCACCATGGCCCTATGAATGGCACTTCTGATTTCAGCGGTATCACGGGCGCCCAGCGCCTGTGCCACAAGGCCCGTCGTCCCCATGCGCAGGAAGCCAAAAATCCAGTAGAGGGAACTGAAGATGATGGCGCCAAGGGCAATGGCCGCAAGGAACGCCGCCTCGCCAAGATGGCCGATTACTGCTGTGTCCGCGATGCCAATGAGCGGTACGGTGGAATTGGAAATGATGATCGGCCCCGCCACGGCCCATACGCGACTGTGGGTAACCGGCTTGGACTCGCCGAGGCCGGTTGATTGCTCAGGTGGCATGGGTTGCGGCCCAGTCCACCGCCTCCTCCAGCCGGTCACTTCCCCAGAACAACTCACCATCGGCGGTTGTGAAGGACGGCGCACCAAAGACACCTGCCGCAATGGCCGAGTCTGTGCCGGCTCTCAGAGCAAGCTTGCCATCTGCAATAGTTGCGCGCGTCAGCACGTCTGCCGCGTCAAGACCAAGGCCTGTAAGGATGGGGGTCAGGTCTTCGGCGGTTGAGATGTCCTGTCCCCGTCCGAACTGCGTGGTGTATGTGGCTCGGGTAAAATCTGCGATCCAGCCTTCCTGCTGACCCACACAGGCAACACGACCGGCCCGTAGCGAGTTTTGCGGAAACGTGGCGGGCTTTTTGAAGGGCAAGTTTTGTGTGTCTGCCAGCCGGGCCATGTCGCGCCACATGTATCTGCCCTTGGCCTCGTAGATATTGAACGGACTGTCGGTCCAGCCTTGTGCGCCGAAGATAGGCCCGAGCAAAAACGGCTGCCACGTCACGTCAACGCCACGATCCTCTGCGACGTCCGCGACGCGCATGGCGGCGAGGTAGGAATAGGTCGAGGCAAAATCAAACCAGAACGTGATATGCGACACGAGGTGTGTTCCCTATCTGAGTTTTGTGCCTGTGCAGATGTCGCGATGGTTCCTGAGCAGCGTTTGCACTAGCTGCTTTGATTGCTGTCGCCGTTTCCATCGCCGATGGGTTCCAGCAGAAAGTGCCCATGGGCTGCCGCTATGGGCTTTTCAGGATCATCCTGCCAGGCGATGACCTGCACATTGGCTACACGGCGACCGTGCTTGGTGATTGTCGCGCGCGCATAGGTGTCGAGCGGGCGGCCGGAACGCAGATAGTCAATCGTGATGTCGATCGTCTTGGGAAGGACGCGAATTTTACTTTCGCGGGCGACCTGCACAATGGCTGCTGTTTCAAGAAAACCGCCAATGACGCCTCCATGCAGCGCCGGCAAGGATGGATTGCCGATAAGGTCCTGCTTGAAGGTCAGCTTGCCAAGCAATTCGTCGCCGACTTTCTCAAAGGTGATGCCGAGAAAGGCCACGTAGGGAATGCTTGCCATCACCTCATTGATGTCACGTCCCTGGGAGATGTGCTCAAGATCACGCATGTCTCTACCCTTCCCCCCGGTCACTGGCAGACAGCCGGTCCATTTCGCCAAGCACCTTTTCGCGTATGCCTGCAGAAGGTGGGCTGGCTCGGTTGGCTGCGAGCATGAACGCACTCATGCAGGTCATCGCCTGGCAGGATGATCCTGAAAAGCCGTTCCGCGCACAAAGGCGACTGACTTGGTGAGTTTGAAACAGTGTGCTTCGCACTGAATGTCCTGTTTTGGCGTTGCCGGGCGCATGTAGTCGATGCGCAAATCAAGCGTGGCGATCGCCGTTGGCTCGCCCAGCGCCATCTGGGTCGCCACACCGCAGGCATTGTCCAGCATGGTGGTGATAACGCCCCCGTGGATCACACCGGTGTCCGGATTGCCGACCAGGAATGGGGCATAGGGAACTTTTAGGCGCGCCCGCGCTTTTTCTGCTGACACGATTTCAAGGCCGATGGCTCGGGCGTGGGGCACGTGATCAATCAACATGCCTTTGAGGGCTTCATTGCGAAGCGCTGCTTCGTTTTCTGCGTCTTTGCTCATGTGTACCGGTATGGCCTCCCAGCGCTGAACGAGCAAGCTCTGAACGACAGGCGCATCGAAACTAGACTTGAGTCTATTTTCGGCGGTATGACTCCTCCCAACAAAGAAAAACCAAGTTTCTCAAGGGAGTGCAGACCATGGCACAGGTCGATCTACCGGTTTCAGACCGTGATGCAGACGCGGAGCCTGATGGCCGTATCACGCTGACGCGGCAGGGCCATATCCTGCTCATGGGCATTGACCGGCCGGAAAAGTACAACGGCCTGACACCAAAGATGTTTTCGGAACTCGCCGACGCCTACACCCAGCTGGATACGGATCCAGAACTGCGGGTGGGCGTGCTGCATTCCTTCGGAAAACACTTCACCGCCGGCCTTGAACTGACCAAATTTGCGGCAGGCATGAAGGACGGCGCCAGTGGGGCCAACGAAGCAGGCACGCGGCGGGTGGACCCGTTTGCACTGAAGAAAAAATGCTCCAAACCGGTGATCACCGCCGTTCAGGGGATCTGCTACACGGCGGGTATCGAGATGATGCTGGCGTCCGACATCGTGATTGCGTCCAAGGATACCCGCTTTGCCCAGCTCGAGCCGCGCCGGGGGCTGATGGCTGCCGGTGGAGGAACCATCCGCTTCATAGAGCGCTGCGGTTGGGGCAACGGCATGTATCACCTGCTGCTGTGTGATGAAGAGTTCGGGGCTGATGAAGCGCTGCGCATCGGCATTGCGCAGGAAGTGGTTGAACCAGGCACGCAGGTGGCGCGCGCCATCGAACTTGCCAATCGCATTTCCAAACTTGCGCCGCTGGCCATCCAGGAAACCAAACGCTCTTCGATGACGTTCATTGAAGAGGGTGAAGCTGCTGCCTTTGCCCAGCTTGATGCGGTGCAGGCCAAGCTGGCCAATACGGAAGACGCCGCCGAGGGCGTACAGTCTTTCATTGAGCGGCGCAGCGGCAACTTCAAAGGCCGGTAGGCACACAACACACGCCTTCGAGGCCATCGAAACAGGAAACGAAAATGTCCGACACAAATTCAGCGCTTCCAAAATGCTGCATAATCGGAGCCGGGTGTTCCGGCTTTACAACGGCCAAGGCCCTTCAGGATCGCGGCATTCCGTTTGACTGCTTTGAAATGTCGGACGTGGTCGGCGGCAACTGGGCCTACAAAAACAAGAACGGCATGTCGGCGTGTTACGAGTCGCTG
>JBCBUN010000039.1:0-9264 GCA_039818145.1 Pseudomonadota bacterium | reverse complement strand
GAATCAGTCTTTCCAGAAAAAGACGAGCTGAAGTTCGGCTTTATCAAGCTCACGGATATGGCACCTCTCGCGGTGGCCTATGAGAAAGGCTACTTCGAAGATGAAGGCCTGTTCGTGACGCTCGAACCCCAGGCCAACTGGAAAGTGCTTCTCGACCGGGTCATCACCGGTGAGCTGGACGGGGCCCACATGCTGGCGGGCCAGCCTCTTGCCGCCACCATTGGCTACGGCACCAAGGCGCATATCATTACGCCGTTCTCAATGGACCTGAACGGCAACGGCATCACTGTTTCCAACGAAGTGTGGGAAATGATGAAGCCGAACATCCCAAAAATGGCTGACGGTCGCCCGCAGCACCCCATCAAGGCGGATTATCTCAAGCCGGTTGTGGATCAGTTCAAGGCAGACGGCAAAGCCTTCAAGATGGGCATGGTGTTCCCGGTCTCGACCCATAACTACGAACTGCGCTACTGGCTTGCCGCCGGTGGCATTCACCCGGGCTACTACTCCGAGAGCGACATCTCCGGACAGATTTCAGCGGATGCGCTGTTGTCCGTAACACCGCCGCCGCAGATGCCGGCAACCCTCGAAGCCGGCACCATCCACGGTTATTGCGTTGGCGAACCATGGAACCAGCAGGCTGTGTTCAAAGGGATCGGCGTTCCGGTCATCACCGACTACGAAATCTGGAAGAACAACCCGGAAAAAGTCTTCGGCATCACAGCAGAGTTCGCCGAGCAGAACCCAAACACCGTAACAGCACTCACCAAGGCACTGATCCGCGCGGCGATGTGGCTGGATGAAAACGACAATGCCAACCGCATGGAAGCTGTGGAAATTCTCGCACGCTCCGAATATGTCGGCGCTGACGCAGAAGTCATCGCCAACTCCATGACGGGGACCTTCGAGTATGAGAAGGGCGACAAGCGGGACATTCCGGACTTCAACGTGTTCTTCCGCTACTTCGCAACCTATCCCTACTACTCGGACGCCGTCTGGTATCTCAGCCAGATGCGTCGGTGGGGCCAGATTGCCGATACCAAGCCTGACGAATGGTACGAGGAAGTAGCCGCCAGCGTGTATCGCCCGGACCTCTATCTCAAGGCAGCGCGTGCGCTGGTTGATGAAGGCAAGGCCAACGAGGCCGACTTCCCCTGGGACACGGACGGCTATCGCGAAGCCACTGACGAGTTCATCGACGGTGTCAGCTTTGATGGACGTACCCCCAATGCGTATCTCGCCGATTTTCCCATCGGTCTGAAGCAGGGTGACGTTGTGTCCGAAGATGGTGTGACGGGCGGCTAAGGCCCGACACACATACACGGCGCGCTGCCGGGCCCCAGCCCCTTCTTTGCCCGGCAGCGCACTTTTTTCCGAACAAGATTTTGAGGCGTAACCAGTCATGGCGATGACGACAGTTGACGAAACAGCGATTGATGAAGCGAAAGAAGAGCGCCGCGCGCGCCGCCTGACGCAGATCAACAAGGTCGCAACTTATATTGATGTGGTCGGCCTCGGTTTCCTTGTGCCGCTCATGCGCATGGCGGCAGGCGACAACCCGAAGCAGCAGATACAGGCCCTCTGGCGTGCTCTGGTCGTGCCGCTGATGGGTATTGCTGCATTTATTTTCCTCTGGGCAACGCTTGCTCCGCAGGTCCAGACATCCCTCGGCGCCATCCCCGGGCCCGCAGCCGTCATGGAGCAGGCGGGTGTTCTTTACAATGATCATGTGGCCGAGCGCGCCAAAGCGGATGCCTTCTTGGAGCGCCAGGAAGTGCGTAACGCGGCCCTCATCGCGGAGGGCCAGGAAGATCGCGTCAAATGGCGCAGCTACACAGGCAAGCCGACCTATCTGGATCAGATATTTACCAGCCTCATCACCGTAGCTCTGGGGTTCCTCGTAGCGACGATCCTCGCCATCCCGTTGGGCATCATGTGTGGACTGTCGCCGCTGGTGAACGGCGCGCTCAATCCGCTCATTCAGATATTCAAACCCGTGTCGCCGTTGGCCTGGTTGCCGATCGTGACCATGGTGGTGTCGGCGCTATACGTGAATTCGAGCGACCTGCTGCCCAAGTCTCTGGTGATCTCAGCCCTCACCGTCACCTTGTGTTCCCTGTGGCCGACGCTCATCAACACAGCCCTTGGTGTGTCATCGATTGATCGCGATCTCATCAATGTGGGCAAGGTGTTGCAGCTGCCGCGGGTAACAACCATCCGCAAGGTGGTACTGCCATCCGCAATGCCGCTCATTTTTACGGGCCTGCGTCTGTCGTTGGGTGTCGGTTGGATGGTGCTGATCGCCGCTGAAATGCTGGCGCAGAATCCTGGCCTTGGAAAATTCGTCTGGGACGAGTTCCAGAACGGGTCTTCTGACTCCCTCGCTCGCATCATCGTAGCTGTTCTGACCATTGGTCTCATCGGTTTCCTGCTGGATCGTCTGATGTACGCCCTGCAGGCCGCCTTCACCTATTCAGCACAGCGCTAGGAGCAGGCTCGATGGCATTTCTTGAACTCAAAGACGTTTCAAAAAGCTACGGCGAAGGTGATCAGTTCACTGAGGTCCTCTCTGACATCAACCTGGAAGTGGAAGAGGGTGAGTTTGTTGCCATTGTCGGTTTCTCAGGCAGCGGCAAGACCACGCTGATCTCTTCGATTGCCGGACTGGTCATGCCCGACAAGGGAACCGTCTTGCTCAAGGGCAAGGAGATAGAAGGACCAGGACCTGATCGTGGTCTGGTGTTTCAATCCTATTCCCTGATGCCGTGGCTGACCGTCAGCGAGAATATCGGCCTCGCAGTCGATACGGTCTTCAAGAAAGACAGCAAGGCCGCCCGCGCGGAACGCACCCAGAAATATGTGGACATGGTGGGTCTCAGCCACGCGGCTGATCGCATGCCGTCTGAATTGTCCGGGGGCATGCGTCAACGTGTGGCGGTGGCCCGCGCTCTGGCCATGGACCCGGACATTCTGTTGCTGGACGAGCCCCTGTCTGCCCTGGACGCCCTGACCCGCGCCAAGCTGCAGGACGAAATTGAAGACATCTGGGCAGAGGACAAGAAGACAGTCATCCTCATCACCAATGATGTGGACGAAGCCATTCTGCTGGCGGACCGTATCATTCCCCTGGACCCCGGCCCCCGCGCCAAGCTGGGTCCATCCTTCAAGGTGGATCTGCCACGCCCACGCGACCGCGCCGCCATCAACGAAAACCCTGCCTTCATCGCCCTGCGTGCCAAGGTCACCAACTATCTGATTGACGTTGGGGCGACTGCCAAGGCCAAGGGTGGAGAGACGGAGCGCGATGCGCCCAACGTCACACCGATTACGCAAAACACGCCAAAGCTGCCGGACGCCTATGTAAAGGCAGCGGATTCCCCGGTGGAACGCAAATATGTTGAGATCTTTGAAGCCAAGAAGATCTATCCAACGCCAAAAGGTCCGCTAACGGTGCTGGAGGACTTCACCCTCAACATGGATCGCGGCGAGTTCGTCACGCTGATCGGACACTCAGGCTGTGGCAAGTCGACGGTGCTGTCCATGGTCGCCGGTCTCAACGAGATTTCCGGCGGCGGTATCATTCTCGACAACAAGGAAATCGCCGGCGCCGGTCCTGACCGGGCGGTGGTGTTTCAGGCGCCGTCGCTCATGCCATGGCTGACCGCGCGCGAAAACGTGGCGCTGGGCGTGGACCGGGTTTATCCGCATGCGTCCTCGGCAGAGCGGCGCGACGTGGTGGAATATTACCTTGAGCGTGTCGGCCTGGCGGACGCCATGCACAAGCAGGCCGCGGACTTGTCCAACGGCATGAAGCAACGCGTCGGCATTGCCCGCGCCTTTGCCCTGTCTCCCAAGCTTCTTCTCCTTGATGAGCCGTTTGGCATGCTCGACAGCCTGACACGCTGGGAGTTGCAGGAAGTGCTGATGGATGTGTGGAAGCGCACCCAGGTAACGTCGATCTGCGTCACCCACGACGTGGACGAAGCCATTCTGCTGGCGGACCGCATCATCATGATGACCAACGGCCCGCGCGCCACCATCGGCAAGATTCTCAAAGTTGATCTGCCACGCCCCCGCACCCGTGCCCAGCTCCTCGAGCATCCCGATTACTACCGCTATCGCGGAGAGGTGCTCGCTTTCCTTGAGGAATATGAGCACGGCGCAAAACCAAAGCCGAAACCCGTCATTGCCGACGCGCAGGATGATGACGAGGAAATGTCGCCCCCTCAACCCCAAGCCGCTATTGCATAAGGAGAACGCCGAATGGCACCCGATATTGTAGATATGCCCCAGCGCCAGAAGCTGGTGATTGTCGGCAACGGCATGGCACCGGGCCGCATGCTGGAAGAGTTGCTCAAGCGATCACCGCGCGCCTACGACATCACCATCTTCAACGCAGAGCCGCGCGTGAACTATGACCGCATCATGCTGTCGCCGGTTCTGTCCGCAGAAAAGAAGTTCGAAGACATCATCATTCACGATGATGGCTGGTACGCCGCCAACGACATCACCTTGCACAAGGGCAAGCGCGTGGCGCGCATTGACCGGGACGCCAAAGTGGTCGAAGCGGAAGACGGCACATCGGCATCCTATGATCGTCTCGTACTGGCGACGGGATCATCCCCCTTCATCATTCCGGTACCCGGTCATGATCTGCCCGGCGTCATGGCCTATCGCGATCTGGACGATGTGGATGCCATGGTCGAGGCCGCAGAGCGGGGCGGCCAGGCTGTCGTCATTGGCGGTGGCCTGCTTGGTCTTGAAGCTGCTGCGGGTCTGCAGATGCGCGGCATGGACGTCACCGTCATCCACCTCATGCCGACACTCATGGAGCGTCAGCTTGATACGGCAGCCGGGCACCTGTTGCGCCAGGCGGTGGAAGCCCGCGGCATAAAGGTCCTGACAGAAGCCAACACCCAGTCAATCACCGAAAAAGACGGCAAAGTTTCCGGCGTCCAGCTGGAGGATGGTCAACTTCTTCCAGCGGACATTGTGGTGATGGCCGTCGGGATCAAACCCAGCAGCGGCATTGCAAAGGATGCGGGCCTGACTGTCGGACGGGGTATCTCGGTCGATGACACTCTTTGCACCTCTGACCCCGCCGTATCGGCCGTTGGCGAGTGTGTCGAACACCGCGGCATGTGCTACGGGCTGGTCGCTCCGCTGTACGAGATGGCCAAGACGCTTGCAGCCAATCTGGCCGGTGAGGAAGCGTCCTACACAGGGTCTGTCACCTCGACAAAGCTCAAGGTCACCGGCATCAACTTGTTCTCCGCCGGGGATTTTGCTGACGCGGAGGGACGCGAAGAAATCGTCTTGCGGGACGCCTCGAACGGTGTTTACCGACGGCTTGTTCTGGAAGACAACCGCATCGTTGGGGCTGTCCTTCATGGTGATGTGGCAGATGGCGCGTGGTTCTTTGACCTGATCAAGCGCGGCACTGACATCTCGGAAATGCGCGACACGGTGATCTTCGGTCAGGGCTTTGCGGGGGGTACCCCCCTGGACCCTACGGCGGCCGTTGCAGCCTTGCCGGATGATGGCGAGATCTGTGGCTGTAACGGCATTTGCAAAGGAACGATTGTCGAGGCGATTGGCGAACTGGGTCTGAAGGACGTTGAAGGTGTGCGCATGCACACCAAGGCATCCGCCTCTTGCGGCTCATGCACCGGCTTGGTGGAGCAGTTGCTCACTCTCTCATTGGGAGATGAGTATGACCCCGCTGGTGTGCCGCCCATGTGTGGCTGCACAGATCTGGGCCACGGCGATGTACGCCGCCTGATTGTTGCGAAGAATCTCAAGACCATTCCAGATGTCATGCAGGAACTGGAATGGAAGTCATCCTGCGGCTGCGCCAAATGCCGCCCGGCGCTCAATTACTATCTGCTGGCTGCATGGCCGGGTGAATATACGGACGACAACCAGTCCCGCTTCATCAACGAACGTGTGCACGCCAACATCCAGAAGGATGGCACTTACTCCGTCGTACCTCGCATGTGGGGCGGCATCACAAGTGCCGACGAACTGCGCGCCATCGCAGACGTGACAGACAAGTTCAACGTGCCAACGGTGAAAGTAACCGGCGGCCAGCGCATCGACCTTCTGGGCATCCAGAAGGAAGACCTGCCGGCAGTCTGGGCGGACCTGAATGCCGCCGGTCTTGTATCTGGCCACGCCTATGGCAAGGCCCTGCGTACGGTCAAAACATGCGTCGGCACGGACTGGTGCCGCTTTGGAACGCAGGACTCAACGGGCTTTGGCATCCGCATCGAAAAATTCATGTGGGGCTCATGGACGCCGGCAAAAGTGAAGATGGCCGTGTCCGGGTGCCCGCGTAACTGTGCCGAAGCGACCTGCAAGGACGTGGGTGTCATCTGTGTGGACTCGGGATACGAGATTCACTTCGCAGGTGCCGCCGGGCTGGAGATCAAGGGCACCGTCGTTCTGGGCCATGCTTCCACCGAAGATGAGGCACTGGAAATCATTGTCGCGGTGACGCAGCTCTATCGTGAGCAGGCCTACTATCTTGAGCGCATACACAAATGGGCCGCCCGGGTTGGCATCGATACGGTGCGCGAGCAGATCATGGACGATGTTGACCGGCGCAAGGCCCTGTTCGAGCGGTTCTGCTACTCACAAAAATTCTCTCAGATTGATCCATGGGCAGAACGAGCCCAGGGCGATCAGGCCCATGAGTTCATGCCTCTTGCTGATCTCACGCGTATGCAGGCAGCGGAGTAGCTTGGATGACAATCAACACTGACTTCATAGACATCGGCACAGTCGAGGACGTGCCGGTGCGTGGCTCGCGGCTTGTCAAAACGCCAGACGCAACCATCGCAATCTTCAAAACCATTGGGGGGCAAATATTTGCGATCGAAGACAAGTGCCCGCACCTGTCAGGACCACTGTCACAGGGGATCGTCCACGGCAACCGGGTGACCTGCCCGTTGCATAACCTTGTGATCGATCTTTCCAATGGTCAGGCGGATGGGCCGGACGGCGGGCCGAACGGCAAATGCGTGAAAACCTTCCCGATTGAAATCGTCGATGGCCGCATCCTCCTCAAGCCGATTGATGTGCCAAGCGAGAAGGTGGCCTGACCTTTGACCAACGCCGCCTCCATCAAGACCACATGTCCCTATTGCGGCGTAGGGTGTGGCGTGGTGGCGACCCGCAACGAAGACGCGAGCGTCACTATTGCCGGAGACAAGGAGCATCCAGCGAGCTTTGGTCGTCTGTGTTCCAAAGGGTCTGCCCTGGGCGAGACGCTGTCGCTCGATGACCGGCTTTTGCACCCCCGCATCCATGGTGAGCAGGTGGGCTGGGATACCGCGCTGTCCCATGTGGCGGATGCATTTCGTCAATCCATCGACGCCTACGGCCCGGACTCGGTGGCTATATACGGCTCAGGCCAATTGCTGACCGAGGACTACTACGTTGCCAACAAGCTGATGAAGGGCTTCATAGGCTCCGGCAATATGGACACCAACTCACGGCTGTGCATGGCATCATCGGTAGCTGGTCACAAACGGGCCTTCGGCAGCGATACAGTACCAGGATCCTATGAAGACCTCGATGAGGCTGACCTCGTGGTTCTGGTCGGGTCCAACTTTGCCTGGTGTCACCCCGTGTTGTTCCAGCGGCTGCAGGCGGCGCAGGCCAAACGTGGCACCAAGGTAGTGGTGATTGACCCCAGCAAGACAGCAACTGCCCAGGCCGCCGACATGCACCTTGCAATCAGGCCCGGCGCGGATGTGGCGCTTTTCAATGGTCTGCTGGCGCATTTGTCGAAAGCTGGACTGACCGACACGGGGTTTGTCGCCGACCACACATCAGGCCACGCAGATGCGCTTCATGTTGCCGGCGAGCCTGACCTATACCAACTGGCAGACGTCACCGGCATAGAAACCATTACCCTGCAGCGTTTCTATGAGCTGTTTGCTGCAACAAGCAGGACCGTCACGATTTACTCGCAGGGCGTCAATCAGTCCACGGCGGGGACTGACAAGGTCAACGCCATTATCAACTGTCACCTGTTGACCGGGCGGATCGGCAAACCGGGCTCGGGTCCGTTCTCCATCACCGGTCAGCCAAACGCTATGGGCGGGCGTGAGGTCGGCGGTCTGGCCAATCAGCTGGCCGCCCACATGTCTGTGGAGGACGCGGATGATCGGGATCGGGTAGGTCGCTTCTGGGGCTCATCGTCGGTAACGTCGACAGCAGGCCTCAAGGCGGTGGACCTGTTCAAAGCCATTGAGCGCGGCGACATCAAGACCCTGTGGGTCATGGCCACCAATCCCGCAGCCAGTATGCCTGAAGCAGATATGGTGGCCGCTGCCCTCAAGAAATGCCCAACGGTCATCGTCTCTGACGTGACGGCCACAACACGCACCGCGAAACTGGCAGACGTCTTGTTGCCCGCGGCAGGCTGGGGCGAGAAAGACGGCACGGTCACAAATTCCGAACGCCGCATCTCCCGCCAGAGAAAATTCCTGACGCTTCCCGGAGAAGCCCGTCCGGACTGGTGGATCATGTCTCAGGTCGCACAGCGCCTGGGGTTTAAGGGATTTGACTACACTGCTCCCTCGGAGATTTTTGCGGAGCATGCCGCCCTTTCAGCATTTGAGAATGAGGGCAGTCGCGACTTCGACATTGGAGCCTATGCGGACCTCTCGCCGCGTGCCTATGACGCCCTGACGCCCTTTCAATGGCCTGCCCCCAAATCAAGGCCTGGCGGCACCAAGCGGCTTTTTGCCAATGGCGGCTTTTTCACGCCAAGCCGTCGGGCGAACTTTGTGCCGACGCCGCACCGTCCGCCTGCCTCAACAACCTGCGACCGGTTTCCACTGGTCCTCAATACCGGGCGCGTGCGTGACCAATGGCATACCATGACGCGCACGGGAAAGACCGGCCGTCTCTTCGCCCACACGTCTGAACCCTACGTGGAAATCCACCCTGACGATGCCAGCGCCGCAAACATTGAGGCTGCCGACCTTGTGGCTGTCGAGAGCGTACGTGGACGCATCATGGCCCGGGCACTTGTCGCGGACCGGCAGGTGCGGGGAAATGTATTTGTGCCCATGCACTGGACAGACCCTTACGCCAGCTGCGCGCACCCGGATGTTCTGGTGGGTCCTCATGTGGACCCCGTATCGGGCCAGCCGGAACTCAAACACACGCCCGTGCGGATTTCCCGTGTGCCAGCCACGTGACATGACAAAGCCATGCCACGTGGCTGGCACACGGGAAATCCGCACGGGC
>JBCBUN010000038.1:0-9271 GCA_039818145.1 Pseudomonadota bacterium | reverse complement strand
GTCTTGGCGCTGTCCACTCCATGAGCCACGCTTGCGGACGTGTCAAAGAACTGAAACTGCACCACGGCACTTTGAATGCGGTCATTCTGCCAGCAGTGCTGCGCTACAATGCTGACTTTGTCGGCGACAAGTATGACCGCATTCGTGAAGCGATGGGCCTGCCGGCCAATGCCGACCTGGCGGATGAGATCGAAGCACTGAATGTGCGCATTGGCATTCCCAAAAACCTGGGCGAGATGGGCGTTTCAATGGACACCCCGGGCATTATCGAAAATGCCGTGACGGACGTCAGCACCTTCACAAATCCGCGTCCGCTGGAAGCCAGCGACTACGAAAAACTCTTTGAGCAGGCCATCGGCTGATCCCGGCAGCAAACAGCCCGCAATCAAAACCAGAACTCACAAGGAGCGTTCCCCGTGCAAAGCCAGTCCATTGTCGCCTATGGCGAAGCCCTGGAAGAAACCACATCAGACACCCCCGAGCCAAAAGGCCGCGAGGTTCTGGTGAAGGTGTCACACTGTGGCGTATGCCACTCAGATGTTCATCTGCACGACGGACACTTCGACATGGGTGGTGGCAACCAGTTGGACGTGAAAGGTGGTCGCAAGCTGCCTTTCACGCTTGGCCACGAGATTGAAGGTGTCGTGGAAGCGGTTGGCCCGGATGTCGAGGGCATCAAGCCCGGTGATGACTACGTGGTCTATCCCTGGATCGGCTGTGGCGAGTGCGCCGTATGCGAACGCGGTGACGAGCACTATTGCGGCAAGCCGCGCCAACTAGGCATCAACATTGCCGGTGGTTTTGCCACACATGTTCTCGTGCCGGATCAAAAGTATCTGCTGGACCGCACAGGCGTGACCCCGGGTCTTGCGGCGACCTATATGTGCTCAGGCCTTACCGCCTATTCTGCCCTAAAGCGCATCGGCGAGCCGGGACCGGACGATAAAGTAGTCATCGTTGGTTGTGGCGGCGTTGGCATGATGGGCATTCAGTTCGCCCGCGCCCTCCTCTCTTCAGCACCGCTTGCTGCCGACGTTGACCCCGGCAAGCTGCAGGCAGCACAGGGGGCCGGTGCTGCAGCCGTCTATAACCCAAAAGACGAAGACGCGATCAAGCAGGTCATTGCGGACACAAATGGGGGCGCGTATGCCGCAATTGATTTTGTGGGCTCGGAATCGTCGCTTGCCTTTGCATCGTCTGTTGTCCGCAAGGGTGGTCAGGTTGTCGTGGTTGGATTGTTCGGCGGCGGCTTTGCCATGCCAATCCCCATGTTCCCAATGCGCGCTCTCACCATCGGCGGCTCATTTGTGGGCTCACCGCAGGAAGCTGCGGACATGATGGAATTGGTGCGTGCGGGCAAGGTTGACCCAATCCCTGTTGAACAACGCAGCATGGATAAAGCAACGCAGTCACTTGAAGATCTGCGTCAGGGCTCGGTTCTGGGCCGGGTGGTGCTTGTTCCGTAGAGACCGCTAAAGGCCTTCGCGGAGTCCTTTGACAAACCCATCAAGGCCGGTCTGGCGCGGGCGCTTCAAGCGTTCCGCGTCCAGAATGGCCCTTATCTGCGCACTGCTTTGCGCGATGTCCTGATTGACGATGATGTAGTCGTATTCAGCCCAGTGGCTCATCTCGTCAGCGGCCTTGGACATGCGACTGGCCACGACTTCAGCACTGTCTTGAGCACGGGAATGCAGACGCCGCTCAAGTTCCTGGGTGGAAGGCGGCAATATGAAGACGCTCACCACATCAGCCCCGGCATTCTGTTTGAGCTGTTGTGTCCCCTGCCAGTCGATGTCGAACAAGACATCCTGACCATTCGCCAATGCTTCTTCCACCGGCGCTTTGGGCGTGCCGTAGTAATTGTCGAAGACTTTGGCGTGTTCAAGGAATTCGCGGCGGTTCACCATCAAGCCGAACTCTTCCACCGACGCAAAATAGTAGTCCCTGCCGTCCACTTCACCGGGGCGTGGAGCGCGCGTGGTAGCGGAAACCGACATGACGATGTCATCGTCCGTTTCCAGCAGACCGCGAGACAGGGTCGTTTTCCCGGCGCCTGACGGCGATGACATGACGAACATCAATCCGCGTCGGTTGATCGAAATCTCACTCAACGTTTTGCACCTGTTCGCGTAGCTGTTCGATGGCGGCCTTTAGATCAAGGCCTATCCGCGTCAGTTCAGTGTCCGATGACTTCGAGCACAGCGTATTGGCTTCGCGATTGAATTCCTGCGCAAGGAAATCAAGCTTGCGGCCAACCGAGACGCCTTCCGCCAAGAGGGACCTGGCTTGTGCGATGTGGGCGCGCAGCCTGTCCAGTTCTTCGCGGATGTCCGCCTTACCGGCCAGCATGGCAACTTCCTGAACGATCCGCTCTTCGGGCATCTCCGCCCGGTCTGCCAGAAGCTCTGTCACCTGCGCCTCCAGCTTGGCGCGAATGGCCTCGGGCGCAACCACCGCAAGTGCATCCGCCCGCGCAACGAGATCCTCGATCTCCCCCAATACGTTTTCAAGTATCGTCTGGAGTTTGCTGCCTTCATCCGTCCTGGCGGACACGAGACTTTCCAATGCGTCGTCAAACGTTGCAGCAACAGCCTTAAGCCTCGCAGCTGTTTCGTCTTCGTCAGCATCCGGTTCGGCAACTTCAATGACACCACGTATGCCCAATATGGCATCCAGTGTGGGAGGCTCTGCCCCAAGTGCTGTGCCCAGTTCCTTGAGATCGGCCATGAGCTTGGTGGCGAGGGCCGCGTTGACCCGTACATCCGCGCCGGCATTGTCCCGTTCAATGTTGATGAACACCTGCACGGCGCCGCGCTTGAGCTTTGCCTGGAGCGTTTTCTTGAGGTCTTGTTCGAGCGACTCAAGCCCATTGGGCATCCGCATGCGGATATCAAGACCACGTGCGTTCACGGTCTTGAGTTCCCAATGCCAGCGCCACTCAGCGCGAGATCCGTCGGCGCGACCGAATCCCGTCATGCTTTGTATTTTCATGGACGCACCTTAGCGCAGTCCGCGCTCACGCTGTATCCGTCTCCAGACGCGTACATTCTGCTCGTGCTGGCGATTGGTTTTCGCAAAGGCATGGCCGCCCGTGCCATCCGCAACAAAAAACAGGTAATCCGTCTCTGCCGGGTTCAAGACCGCAGCAATTGCCGCTTCCCCGGGATTGGCAATCGGCGTCGGTGGCAACCCGTCAATCTGATAGGTGTTGTACGGGGTGACAGCATTTATCTCCGAGCGGCGTATGCGGCGGCCAAGGGGCCCCTCGCCATTCGTAATTCCATAAATGATGGTCGGGTCGGACTGAAGCCGCATGCCCTTTCGCAGGCGATTGATGAAGACACTGGCCGCCTTGCCGCGCTCGTCGCCCTTGCCAGTTTCCTTCTCCACAATTGAGGCGAGCACCAGAGCTTCCTCAATGGTGTTGAACGGCAGGCCTTCCTGACGGTCGTCCCACAGGTCATTGATGACCTTTCGCTGGGCCTTGCGCATGCGATCGATGACGTCCTGACGGGACGTGCCGCGGGTCACCAGATAGGTTTCTGGCAATAGAGACCCTTCAGCCGGGACAATAGGAACACTGCCCGTCAAAACGGGCTGCAGCTTGAGATGCTCAACGACTTCCCATGAGGTCATGCCCTCAAAAACTGTGATGGGATGAAGGATGGGTTTTCCTTCAACCAGAATGCGCATGATCTCTCGCATGCTGGCATGGCGCGGAATCTCGTACTCACCGGCTTTCAGAGCTGACGCCTTGCGGTGCACCTCTACGCCAACACGAAACATCAGGGCATCAGCCACAAGGCCTTCGCGCTCAAGCTGATTGGCAATGCGTGCAAGGCCAGACCCTTCCTGGATCAGCACCGTGGTGCGGGCAGGAATGTCGCTCGGGCCGACGAAGCCGCGCCATGCGATCCACATGGGTGCGCCGACAATGAGCAGTGCCACCAGAAATGAAATGGTGAAGAATGCAATGGCTCGCAGAAAACGCCGCTTGGGCTTTTCCGGTTTAGTCGGAGGAGTAGACGTCTCTGTCATGGCGGCGATTTCTACCTTGATCGGGCCTGCAAGAGCCAGCTCGGGTGGGAAGCGTCAGCCTTGCTTATGCCTCAACTGCCTTAAAGACGAGTGAAGCATTTGTGCCGCCAAAGCCAAAGGAATTGGACAGCGCGATATTCACGTTCCGCTCCCGCTTGGTGTTGGCGACAAGATCAAGGGATGTCTCTACCGATGGATTGTCCAGATTGATGGTTGGCGGCACGACATTGTCGCGAATGGCCAGCATCGAGAAAATGCCCTCAATCGCACCGGCAGCGCCCAGAAGGTGCCCCACTGCGGATTTGGTAGATGACATTGAGACGTCGACTTTCCCAGAACCGAACAGACGCTCTACGGCCCGCAGCTCAATCTCGTCGCCCAGAGGCGTGGATGTGCCGTGCGCATTTACGTAGTCGATGTCTTCGGGAGAAATACCTGCGCGCTCGATTGCCATTTTCATGGAGCGATAGGCGCCATCACCATCTTCTGCGGGGGCTGTGATGTGATAGGCGTCGCCTGACATGCCGTAACCAACAACATCGGCATAAATCTTCGCGCCGCGTGCTTTGGCGTGTTCATATTCCTCGACCACAACGACACCAGCGCCTTCGCCCATGACGAAGCCGTCCCGGTCCTTGTCATAGGGGCGCGAGCCTTTTTCCGGCGCATCATTGAAACCGGTTGAAAGGGCACGACAGGCACAGAAACCACCAATGCCCAACGGTGAAATTGCGGCCTCGGCACCACCTGCGACCATGACATCTGCATCGCCGAACATCACCATGCGTGCCGCATCGCCAATGGCATGTGCGCCTGTGGAGCAAGCCGTTACGACTGAGTGGTTTGGTCCTTTGAGGCCCCAGCGGATTGAGGCATAGCCGGATGTCAGATTGATGAGACGGCCGGGAATAAAGAACGGCGACAGACGACGCAGGCCCTTGTTGTGGAGGGTCAGTGCCCCTTCTTCGATGCCGGGAAGCCCGCCGATGCCGGAGCCGATGATCACGCCGGACCGGATCTGATCTTCATATTCCTCTGGATGCCAGTCAGCATCGTCCAGTGCCTGCTTGGCGGCCGCCTGAGAATAGATGATGAAATCATCCATGCGCTTGGCTTCTTTGGGTTCAACCCATTCGTCCTGATTGAACGTGCCGTCAGTACCATCGCCGCGCTTCACTTCGCAGGCAATGGTGCAAGGGTAACCGGAGGCGTCAAACTTGGTGATCTGTCCAGCACCGGACTGGCCATCAAGGAGCCGAGACCATGTTGTTTCAACGCCGGTCCCAAGGGGCGTGACCAGGCCCATGCCCGTCACCACTGCGCGTCTCAGCTCAACCATGGATGTCTCCTACATGGGTATAGAGGGACGGATGTAAGGATCACCCGTCAGATAGCAATACGGACGGGCATGCTGATGCACACCCGTCCGCCAAGAAGTCTAGTTCTCAAGGCGCATCAGCTTAGCTGCTGGCGTTTTCCTTGATGAACTTGATTGCATCGCCAACAGTCAGGATGGTTTCCGCAGCATCATCAGGGATTTCGACTTCGAATTCTTCTTCGAAAGCCATAACCAGCTCAACGGTGTCCAGGCTGTCTGCGCCCAGATCGTCAATGAAGCTGGCATTTTCGGTGACCTTGTCGGCTTCAACGCCAAGGTGCTCAACAACGATCTTTTTGACGTTCTCTGCGATGTCACTCATGTTTCTTCTCTCAGCTCATAGTATGCGATCAGGCGGCAGAACCCGCATGATCTGGGGCTTAAACTAGGCTCGCACACCCGTTGAAATGTCTCAATTCCAATCAGGTACACGGCAAACGCGATATTGGACAAACTGCAGCGCTACCTTTGTACAGCGCCTGCTTCTGTCCCGAAAAGCGGTCGCTTGGTAACACAATCATATTCCTTTGACCAGATTGTCAGCGTGAGGGCAATAGGCCTTAAAAACCAAGTGATTCCGGGCCTCTAGCCTTGGATTCATCCCGAGCACCCTAGCTGACAGTTGGGCTATATCATGGCCATGCCGCCATTCACATGGATGGTCTGTCCTGTGACATAGGCTGCTTCCTCGCTGGCCAGATACAAAGTGGCCGCCGCAATCTCTTCAGATGTGCCGAGGCGACCCGCCGGAATGCGGGTCGAAATGGCTTCTTTCTGGCCATCATCCAGCACATCGGTCATTGCCGTCTGGATAAAACCGGGTGCCACGCAATTGACCGTGATTCCCCGGCTTGCGACTTCCTGAGCAATGGATTTGGTCATGCCGATCATGCCGGCCTTTGCAGCAGCATAGTTTGCTTGACCCGGATTTCCTGTGACGCCCACCACGGACGTGATGCCGACAATACGTCCCCAACGGCGCTTCATCATTCCGCGCATCAGGCCTCGCGAGAGACGGAAGCTGGCCGTCAGGTTCACGGCCAGGACCTGGTCCCACTCGTCGTCTTTCATCCGCATAAAGATGTTGTCGCGGGTGATGCCAGCATTATTCACGAGGATATCGACCTGGCCCAATGCCCCTTCCGCCTGCTTTGGAAGCGCGTCCACAGAATCCGTGTCGCCCAGATTGCACGGCAGCACATGAACACGCTCGCCGAGTTCTGCTGCGACATCATTGAGAACATTCTCGCGTGTACCGGATATGCCGACTGTTGCGCCTTGCGCGTGGAGCGACTTCGCAATTGCCCCGCCGATACCGCCGGTGGCGCCGGTTACCAGGGCCGTCTTGCCAGTGAGGTCAAACATCCAACATCTCCGTTTCTATTCAAGCTCTGCGCCGTTAACGAGGCCAATCTCGTGTTCCGGTGGAATGATAGCATTGTCGAGGCAACCAAAATTCACGCTTATCTGGCTCGGGTCTGATCGCCGTTTATGGTGTGTGTAGACGCCGCACAAGGAACAGAAGAAATGCTCTGCGATCTGCTTGTTCCACTTGTAGGCCGACAGCGCCGCCTCGCCGCCGGTCAGTCGGAAGTCTTCGCGGCGGACAGGTTTCATGATGATGGCTTTTTTGACGCACAAGCTACAATTGCAGCGATACAGATCACGCTCCATTGCGTCTGCATCAATGGCAAACGTTATGGCACCGCAGTGGCATGACCCGGAAAAGGTCGGCATCGCACATCTCTCGCAAAGAGGGGCCTACTAAAGACCGGCTTCCACCAAGGCACGCACGGCATCGGCGGAGTTGATTGTCTGGCCCTTGATCGATTTATCGATCCATTTGGTCAGGCCGGTCAGGACCTTGCCGGACCCACATTCAACAAGCTCTTCGACGCCCTGATCACGCATGTAAACGACGCTCTCGAGCCACCGCACTCTCCCGGTCACTTGCTCAACCAGCAGTGTACGGATCACTTCCGGATCGCTCACTGCTTCAGCGCGAACGTTGGCGACTACAGGAACCGCTGGCCCAGCGATGGTAACGTCCTTAAGTGCATCGGCCATTTCATCAGCTGCCGGCTGCATCAGTGCAGAGTGAAACGGAGCGGATACTGCGAGCGGCATGGCGCGTTTGGCACCCGCTTCCTTCGCCAGCTCACAGGCACGATCAACACCGGCCTTGGAGCCGGAGATCACAACCTGACCATTGGCGTTATCATTTGCCACGCCGACCGGCTCTCCGGTTTCCTTTGCTGCTGCTTCGGCCGCCTCGGCGACTTTGTCATTTGCAAGCCCAAGCGTTGCTGCCATGGCACCTTTGCCTGCAGGGACTGCACGCTGCATGGCTTCACCACGCAATCGCAGGAGCTTGGCTGTGGTGGTGATGTCCAACGACCCAGCCGCACACAGGGCGGAGTATTCTCCAAGAGAGTGTCCGGCGACGAATTTTGCGTGCTTTGTCAGGTCAAGACCGGCTTCAGCCTGCAGCACACGGAACACTGCAAGTGACACAGCCATCAAAGCCGGCTGCGTGTTCATGGTGAGTGTCAGGTCTTCTTCCGGTCCATCCCACATGATTGACGTCAGCTTTTCGCCGAGCGCTTCATCGACCTCATCAAAGACGGCCCTGGCTTGCGGAAAGGTGTCCGCCAGGTCCTTGCCCATCCCTACGGTCTGGGCACCCTGGCCTGGAAATGTGAATGCGCGGATCAGAGTATCGCTCACGGGGTTTCCTTTGCGTTGCCGAATGTCGAGTCGCCGCTTGCGGGCGTTAACTCGGAGAGACACCGGGCACATGCTCCGAGTCAAGGTATCCGGCGGCATTGCCTCTTGCATTGAGGGCCACAGATTGCGACTAAGAGCACAGTGAATTTGGAGATTTTATGTTCAGTGAGAATGTGCCCGCCTAACGGGGCCTGAGCACTTGCCGACCCCGTTTAAGGAAACCCGCACCGGTGCGCCTATTGCGTGCTGACGGCGATATGTGTCTGCATGCCAATCCGCCGGTGCCGTATCTTCTTTTGACGGCTTCACCACAATGAACATCTCCAGAGACGAACAGCGGGTGCTTCACGCCCTCGCACAGGGCGGATTCATCCGCCATTTCCGCGAAATTTCACCTTCGGGCCGGCGTCACCGTGTGGTCCGTGTTGAATGTGTGACCAGGGATGGCTGGCTGCTCTCCATCTGCAGCTTGGAAATCTTCGGAAAACTGCGAAAAAGGCGACTTATTGCGTCAAGAAACGGCAATCCGTACGTAATTACCCGAAAAGGCCTGGCATCGGTCAGGGCCCGGCCGGACAACCGATAATGCCAAACCGGGCGCAAAGGCTTGCATCGGGGAGGTATTTCGCGTATCTCCCCGCATCGCTCAAGGTCCGGAGCCGGGAGCTGAAGGAACGGCGCTTTAGCGCTTGCGTGTTTCGCACAACGGTTTCCAGTGTTCCCGCCCGGTTCGTCCTCACGGAGATCTCCCTCTCCAAGACGAAGAATGGGGCTTCGCGCCCGGACCAGCGGATTTTCAAGGGAGCCCATTTAAAATGGCGCTTTACGAACACGTGTTTATCGCCCGACAGGATGTGTCGGCGCAGCAGGTTGAGACTCTGACCGAAGAGTTCAAGACCGTGCTGGAAAGCAATGGCGGCTCGGTCGCAAAGAACGAGTACTGGGGCATCAAAACCCTCGCTTACAAGATCAGGAAGAACCGCAAGGGTCACTACACCCTGCTGAACATCGATGCGCCGCATGCAGCGGTTGCTGAAATGGAACGCCAGATGCGTCTGCATGACGACATTCTGCGTTTCATCACGCTTCGTGTGGATGAGCATGAGGAAGGCCCATCGGCCATGATGC
>JBCBUN010000037.1:0-9714 GCA_039818145.1 Pseudomonadota bacterium | reverse complement strand
GGCTGGGCGAAATAGCCGTGCAGGGCGGCCGCCAAAGCCGTGAAGGCCGAGACTGACATGAGAGCGGTCACCAGTGGCTCCAAGCCCGTGCCGGTGATCAGCGGCTGATAGACAAAAAGCAAGGGCACCAGGTAAAGCCCTTTGGCGATTTTCCAGGCGGCAAAGCCGGTTTCCATGGGGCGGGTGCCGGCAATGGAGGCAGCTGCAAAAGCGCAGAGCGCCACAGGTGGCGTCACGTTTGAGTCCTGACTAAGCCAAAAGATAACCAGGTGCGCCGCCAGCAGCATGGAAGTGAGAAGGGCGGGCGCGATGAGGCCTTCCGCCAAACCGCTGCGGATGTCGGCCGGGAGGGCTGCGAGCAAGGTCAGTGCGTCTGCTTCGCTCATGGCGTTGCCGATGCTGGTGACCAGTTCCGGTGCCACCAGCATGGCGTAAGCGGAGAGTTCGGGGGTCGAGGCGCCCTGCATGAGGGCGGTGACAAGTTCCGCTTCGACCATCAGGCCATAGATCGCCGGTGCTGACAGAGTGGCCAGTACGATGTAGCTGGCGGTCACCGGAAGTCCCATGCCGAGCACCAGTGACGCAAGCGCGACAAGAATGATGGTCAGCAGCAGGCTCCCGCCTGCCCAGCTTGAGAGCATGAGCGAGAAGGTGTTGCCCACACCGGTCATGCCGACGACATTGACGATAAGTCCGACACAGATGAGCAACATCGCGGTGGGTGCCATGGACACCGCCCCGTCAGAGGCTGCGCCGACGATGTCGCGCAGGCGCATGGGGTTTGGAGACAGCCATGACGCTGCCACAGTGACTGCGATGGCAATGGCTGCGGCGTAGACCGGCGTGAAGCCCGCGATGAGCAAGCCAGCGAGCGCTGCGATGGGGAGGAGGAAGTGCCAACCCGCTTTGATGACAGGCCATAGGGGTTCGACGTCCGGACTTGGGACCAGGCCGATGCGGGCCGCTTCGATGCGCACGAACACGCCTACCGTAAAGAAGTAGAGGAGTGCCGGCAGGACGGAGACCGCGATGATTTCGAGATAGGAAATCTGCGTGAAGGAGGCCATCACAAAGGCGCCAGCGCCCATGACCGGCGGCATTAGCTGGCCGCCTGTGGAGGCCGCGGCTTCGACGCCGCCAGCAAACTTTGGTGGGAAGCCTGCGCGCTTCATCAAAGGAATCGTGATGACGCCGGTTGAAACGGTGTTGGCCACGGCCGAGCCGGTGATCGAGCCCATGAGGCCTGACCCCAGAATGGCGACGATGCCCGGGCCACCTGTTATGCGGCCTGCAGCAGCGCGCGCGAGGGCCAGAATGAAGTCACCGGCACCTGAGCGCACGAGGAACGCGCCCAGCAGGATGAACATGAAGACAAATGTCCACGAGATGCGGGCGATGGGGCCGAACATCCCGTCCGTGCCGAAGTAACTTCTAAACAGCAGTGTTTCCCAGGAGAGACCTGCAAAGGAGAACGCGCCGGGGACGAGCGGGCCCCAGAGAACCACATAGGTGAGGGCCAGGGCCGTGAGGATGGGGACAGTCCAGCCGGTTGTTCTGCGCGCAAGTTCGAGAACAATCAGGATGGCAACGCTGGCAGCCACCCAGTCGGACTGAATGAATTCAACGCCACGTTCATACAGCGCGTCTTCGACCACATAGAGATAGATCGCCGCTGCCAGCGCTGCGACAGCAATGGTGCCGTCAATCGCAACACGGAGCCAGCGGGTCTTGCTGGCGGGAAACAGCAGGACGCAGAGCACTGCAAAAAGGCCGAAATGAAAACCAGCGGCCTGCAGCTCAGGCAGGGTGGCAAACGCGTTGGCCCATATATGCGCGACAGCAACCGTTACCGCAAAGGCGATGCCCAGTCGGCCCAATGGCTGCGGGCGCGGCATGCCGCCGGTCGGTACATCAGGTTGGCTTGGCGCCTGGGTGTCCTGCGATGACACGGGAGATGCGGCCGCGCTCTACTTGGCCGGCTTGAGACGGTCAGGAACCGGCATGCCTGCTTCTTCATAATAGCGCAGCGCTCCTGGATGCAGCGCTACTGGCAGGCCGGTGATGGCGCTTTCAAGGCTCATGTCCTTGGTTGCTGCATGGATGCCGCCAAGAAATGCCAGATTTTCATACAACGCCTTGGTCAACGCATAGACGTCGTCATCGCTGACATCTGCGTTGACCGCCAGAAAGTTGGGTTGCGCAATCGTTTGTGCGGCTTTGGTCTGGCCTGGATACGTATCGGCGGGGATCTGAAAGGCCGTCCACAATTGGGTATTATCGCCCAAAGCGGCATTGATGGCTGCCGTATCTTCCGGGCTGAAACTCAGGACGACCAGGTCACCATTCGCTGCGGCAAAGGCGCGTGTGACAGCACTCACCGGTACCCCGGCTGGGGTGTTCATGCCCGCGGCCTTGCCGTCCTGCATGGCGTCGGCGCTGGGGCCATATCCAAGATTGATCACATCAAAGTCCGTGCCCGGTTCAATGCCGAGGGCGGCGAGAATGTGCTTGGCGGACCCTTCAGAGCCTGAGTTGCGTTTGCCCATGGAGAAGGGTTCGCCGAGGTCCTTGAGGTCTGCGATGGTTCCGGTCTGCGCATCTGATTGGCGCAGTACGAAATGCTCCACATTGCGCCAGAGCATGGAGATGGAGCGGATGTTTTCCTGCGGACCGTCATTGGCAAGCTGTCCGGTGCCGGTTGCGGCCCATGCGCCATACAGACCCTGAAGAATCGCAAACTGGGCTTCGTTATCACGCAGCAGTTTGACGTTTTCGCCGGAGCCGGCAGAACTGATGGCGGACAGTGAGAAGCCGTTGGTCGGTTCCAGCTTGATCTTGCTCAGGGTCGCGATGGCAACGCCCACGGGGTAGTAAGTGCCGCCGGTTGTTGCGGTCGCCAGAATGTACTGGCGGTTCTCAGCGTTTGCTGCGTGTCCTAGAACAAGGTGGCTGAGGAGAATCGCTGCGGCAGATGTGACGCGAATGAAGCGGGCAAAGGTGGGCATGTGTCGGCTTCCGGAACTATGTCAGTGGTTGGCGGCAACCGTATCATGCCACAGGCCGCATTCGCAGCGCTTTGCCTGACATTGTGCGCTGCCTCATTTTGGCCGTCATGGATGCCAAAAGTGCGAGTGCGTTAACCCTGTAAGTTGTTCATCTAGCTTAGCTTTTGGTCATGTAGCTGACCAAAAGGTTAACGCCGTGTGCAGTTTGGGTTCAGGCCCAAAAACCGACACTCATGAGTGGGGACGTGTATCCGGTGGTGCGGCATCACCAACAAGCCGGATGCAAGGCGGGGTCGAGCAGTTTGGCCGGTCCCGCGCCCGTTGAAACTTCTCGAGGAGTGCATCAATGAAACGGATACTTACTTACGCAGCAGGAGGACTGGTTGGAGCACTTGCTCTTGGCCTGGCCACCATCGTGCCTGCCAACGCTGCATCACTGCCGGCCGGCAAAGCACTGACGTCGACGATTGATGCCAGTGGAGCTGTCACTCTAATTCATGACAGCCGCCACCATCATCATCGCGGCAACCGCCATTACCGCGGTCAAAACTATTATGGCGGGTGGCGTCAGTCGAACTGGCATCGCCGTCACTACAACCAGAACCGCCATTACAACTACGGTCCCCGGTACTACCACCGGAACCATGGACATGTTCGGCCATTCAAGAACTTCATTCGTGCTCTGGCCGGGTACGGATACCACAACTTCCATCGGCCGAGATTTCATGGCCATGGCCGCAATTGGACACCTCACTATTTTGTGAGCGCCTATGATGGCTATGGGCGTGGTGTGAACCTTCGGGTGTGCGCCTATACGGGCAACGTGCTTGGCTGGCGGTACCACTAGCCAAGCGAATTGAGCTCTCAGCTCACGATTTTTGGCTTGAATGCGGGCGTTTTCGGGTGAACCGAAGGCGCCCGTTTTCATGTGCGTGCCCCGGTTGTGCCGGCACTGTTGCACCACATCTATCAGCTTACTGATGACCTTGGTCGGCTGGGGTTCATCTTCCTGACGCGTTTCTTAACGGGTGTCCCAGAAGGGGTTCAGAGGGGCCCTGCCATTCTCCTCCTCAAGCAACGGGGCATACCGCATCGCTGCTGAGACATCAGCCACCCACTGTCCCGGTGGCTCACATCAAGGCCCGCTTTGAGCACATCCGGGCACAACATGAGAGACGGAGAACACGTTATGAAAAAGCTTCTTATCCTTGCAGCAGTCGGTGGCGCCCTGGCCGCCGCAGCACCAGCCCAGGCCGGTGGATTTTCATTCAGCATCAGTAACGGCCATGGCAACGGCATTACCTTCAGCAACGGCCAGGTCCATCACTACAACAACAATTACAATCGTGGCGGCTACAATGATGGCTGGCACCGCACCGAACACTACCATCAGGCCCGCAAGATGCAGCAGGGCTGGGGACATGGCGGTCATGGCGGCAAAAACTTCAACTACATCCCCAAGACGGTGAAGCTGATCCAGCAGCGCACCGGCGGCAAAGTGACGGACATCGTGTTCCGCAACGGCGTCTACCATGTGAAGGGTTTTGGTCAGAACGGTCGCTTCAGCCAGGCCAAGGCAGATCCCTACACCGGTCGTCTGTTTGATGTCCGCCGCGCCAACCCCAACGAAGTGCCGCATCACCGGGTTATCGGTGTTCGCAAGTTGCTGGCCGGTCTGCGCCATGAAGGCTTCAAGCGGTTTGACCGTGTCGACCTCAAGGGCAATGTCTACAAGGTTCGTGGTCTCAACAAGCGCGGCAAAGCCAAGCTGATCACGGTCAACAGCCGCAACGGTCACATCAAGAATGTGCGCAATGCGAACCGCTACAACCTGGCCAACAACGTCAAACCACAGCGCAAGCCTTTCAAGCACTGGCGCTCTAACCTGAACAAGCACAACTACTCCAACTTCCACGGTGCACAGTATGTTCAGGGTGGCAATGACTGGACCGATCACTACCAGGTCCGTGGCAAGCACAATAAGCGCAACGTTGATCTGCGGATCTGTGCCTACACAGGCAGCGTGCTCGGCTACCGCTACCTCTAAGCCGCACAGCTGACGAAAATGAAAACGCCCGGGTTCTGCCCGGGCGTTTTTGCGTCTGGCTCAGGCCATCGGTCGAAGGTAGGGCCCAAGCTGGTGTTGAAGGGTGGGCCAGGTCCAGTCGAGCCATTCGTTGAGCTTTGCACGGGTCTCACGGGGATCGATCAGTTCGTGAACCGAAAACCCTTCCGCGCGAGGGAACGGTGACTGACTGGCAGCCAGCATTTCTTCCAGTTCCCGGCGTTTGGCCTCCGGGTCTTCTGCAGCGGCGATCTGCCTGCCGAAGGCAACAGCGACGCCACCTTCAACTGGCAATGCCCCTGTTTCAGCACTGGGCCAGGAGAAAACATGACCACCGGGAGCAAAATGGGCGGCGCCGGCGACGCCAAAGACCTTGCGGACAATGACACTTGCCCAGGGCACGCGGCCATTCATCACCGCGGCAATGGCTTCTGCGCCTGCGCGAATCGTGCCCGTCGTTTCAGAATCAGGACCGATCATGAAGCCCGGCTCATCCACCAGCGCAATGACGGGCAGATTGAACGTGTTGCAGAAGTCTACGAAGCGACGGGTCTTGCGGGCGGCGTCGGCTGTCATGGCACCTGCGTAGTAGGTGCAATCATTGCCGAGAATGCCAACGGGCCGTCCGCCCATGCGGGCAAGTCCTGTGATCAAGGATGGGCCGTAGCGGCGCGTCATCTCGAACCATGACCCAGCGTCCACGACTGACTTGATGATTTTCCGCATGGCGTAGGGCTTGCGCCGTTCGCGGGGCACGATGGACAGAAGTTTGTCGTCCGCCCGGTCCAACGGGTCATCGCAGGAGATGACAGGGGCTTCCTCGTACACGTTTTGAGGCATGTAGGAGAGAAACTGCGCAATTTCTTCCAAGGCGGCCTCTTCTGTCTCCGCTACGTTGTCGATGACGCCTGATTTTGTGTGGATGTCTGGGCCGCCGAGTTCTTCCTTGGTCATCTTGTGACCGGTGGCGCGCTCCACAACAGCGGGCCCCGCAATCAAAACCTGTGCGTTCTGCGCCATCACCGTGAAATGCGATGAGACCAGACGGGCTGCGGGCATTCCGGCGACGGGGCCAAGCGCTGCACTCGCCACTGGAATTGTGCCCAATGTCTTGGCAAGGGAAACAAAGCGCGGCGTGGAGAAAACGGGGTCACCGACGGGCCGGGACTTTCCCCTGCCGCCGCCTGACCCTGCCACCGAGCCGCCGCCACCCTCGTGCAGTCTGATGAGGGGCACCTTGTACTGGAGAGCGACGTCTTCTGAGTACACGCTTTTGCGCAGGCCTGCGGGATTGGGGGATCCGCCTTTCAGCGTAAAGTCCTCGCCACCAATAATGACGCGACGGCCACCGACCTTGGCAAACCCAAGCACGAAGTTGGCCGGGGTGAAGCCTGTGCGATTTCCATCATCATCAAACTCAGGCGCGCCGGCTCCTTCACCCAGTTCCTGAAAGCTCTTGTCGTCCGTCAGGTGCGCAATGCGCTCGCGGATGGTCAGACGACCCTTGGCGTGTTGCTTGGCAATGCCTTCGTCGCCGCCTTGCGCTTTTGCTTCTATGCGGCGGGCGGCAATTTCCTTGGCTTCATCTTCCCAGGTCATACGGTCTCACTATGTGTTGGTATCGGTGTTTTTGGTCCAAAGGGTACGGCCCGTGGCAAAGCGTGCGGTCATGTCGGTGACGCGTTCTTGCCGCACGGTGTCGCGCTCTGCGCCTTCTGGCGCCAGTTGCTCGCGTATCCAGTCGAGCCGCAGTCGCCAGAACAACCAGTGCAGCAATTGTGTGTTCTGCTGGTATCGGTCGTCTTCAATATGGGTCCGGGCCCAGTCGTCAACTGCATCGCAAACGACATAGGCGCGAGCCAGCGCCTTCCGCGCGTTGTCGCCACCGTCCCTGTCGCGCATGTGCCAGGCGTCATAGAGGCTCAGACGGGCAAAGTGAAAATCAAACCACAGGCGGGCCAGGGCGAATTCAGCCTGCAGGCCGGCAATGTGTTTCGTGGGGTTGGCGGATTGACCTGCCCGGGCCAGCGCGTCCGCAGCGTGCGTCAATTGCTGCTCGATGTCTGGCTTCCAGCTCAGACGAAGGCCAATGTCGTCCGGCGTTGCGTGCCAGGGGTCGCCCATGTCTGTTGGGGGCGTATCCAGAAAGTCAGCGGCGCCGGCGGCGGCAGCAGGCTTTGCCTCATGGGGTTCGAAGGTAAGGGCAAGTGAGAACGCGTTGCTCAGGGCGTCGTAGTGATCTGCAAGATGATCCGCTGCCGCCTCACCAACGATCATGGTGGCGAACCGTTGAACAATGACGCGCGGCGTCAGAGCGTTGTCCCATGCCAGCTGGGCAAAGGCATACGCATTGAGCTGTGGCGCACACCATGGCCGTCCGCCGACCATCAGGGCTTGCAAGGTGTGTGTGTCCGCTTCCTTGTAGCCGATTGCATCAACCGCCATTTGCGAGACCAGCGGTGGCAACACGGACTTAAACAATATGGCGTCGAGATAATATTCGAACACGCGCAGCGGTTTGGCGTGGGCGTCTTGAAACAGCTGCACATTTGCCGCGAGTTCCTGTGGGTACCGGGCATTGACTGTGGAGGAGCTCTCAAAGGCCCCCTGCGCATAGCTGCGCATGCGCGGAGCCCATAGCAACGACACATTGCTGCGTGGTCGGGCTGATCTCGGAGCGGGTTCCGTATCGTGGTAGGCGATATGCGCGACCTGCGCGTCCGGGTGGATCTGATCCAGCTCTTCAGCAAGGGCGTTGGTGGCGATCAAGGCCTGGTCTGATGCGCTCAACCCCTCGCATTCAGGGCTTTGCGACCAACCGCCGCCGGGTATGTCGTCAGGCCACAAATGATAGACATCTGCACCGGGGTTTTGCTGAAACCATGTCCGGGCATTCTCGCGCACGATTGTCATGCCTGGCGCGTTGAGGGGATCAAGATTGTGGTCCGGATTTCGCTTTCCGTCCTTCATGCGGAATGCGTCCGGCATGTCGTCAAACAGTGTGCGAGGCAGGAGCCGTGACAGGCCGTGGCCGCCCAATTCAAGCGTCATGCCGTAGTGATTACATTGTGCGCGGACGGCATCGCTGACGCCATGCCACTGGTGAACAGGTGCCGCGCCGAGGGCGAGACCTTCTTCGGCGGTATGGACGAAAATCGTGTTGAGGCAGTTGCGCGCTGCCCATCTGATCCAGGCGTCGTGCTGCGCCAGAAATACGTGGTGGCCGATGATCAGGCATCTGCCCGCGAAGCTGGGTGTTTCCGCACAGGCTTCGGGGAGTGAAAACTGCTGGCCGGATGGAGTGCACATGTCTTCGCGCTCGTGGCCGGGCCAGCCGAAGCCAAGCTGGATCAGAAAACTGAAGATGGCGTAGAGCAGGCCGCGTTCGCTGTTCCCGGTGAGCTGAACGTGCCCCTCCGCAACATTCCAGATGAAGCCGTCGGATGCCTGATCGCGATACGCCAAAGACATCCGGATGCCGCTTTGGTCCGTTGATCCCGGAGCGATCATGGCCAGGTGCTCGGCAAGTTCCTGAGCGGCTGCCTTTGCCGGGCCGGAACCGGGGGCTGCGTCGATGTGCCAGCCATTGGAAAAATCGAGGATTACGGGTGTGGACATATGGCGCGATCTTTAGGTCTTCCGCCGGATCTTGCGGCACATGACCTTGGTTTTGAGACTCAGGCAGCCTACCTGCTAAAGTCCGGCAACAAAATGCTGAGCAGCTGTGATGCTCAAAACCGCAAGGATTTCTATCTGTGACCACTCCTTCTGTGACTGCTCCATCTTCAACGTCCGGGGCAGACCTGACCGATATTCCTGAAAACCCATGTCCTGCAGGCGCGGAAGCCTTCTGGTTTGACGGATATGACGGCAAACCTCTGCGTGCGGCGATCTGGCCGGCAACAGGCCCACAGGCACGCGGAACAGTCCTGCTGTTTGGTGGGCGCACGGAATTCATCGAGAAGTATTTTGAGGTTGTGACCCAGCTGCGTGAGCGCGGGTTTGCTGTTGCTACCATGGACTGGCGCGGGCAGGGGCTTTCGGCGCGGGGTACCGAAAATCGTCTCAAGGGCCACATTGATCACTTCAACGAATTTGACCGTGACATGGCAAGGTTCATGAAACTTGTCGCCGAGCGGAACCTGCCTGAGCCTTTTATCGGCATGGCGCATTCCATGGGGGGCAACAATCTGATGCGCTGGCTGCACCTGGCGGATACGGATGCGCCGCTGGCTACCGGGCTGCCAAAGATGAAGGGCGTCGCCCTGAGTGCGCCGATGGTTGATCTGCGCCTTTCGACCGGCGCCATGCTCAGCATGCGTGTGATGGGCTTTACGGGCATTGCAATTGGTCTTGGAGATCGATACCTGCCGGGCGGCGGGGACGACAAGGCCGTGGGCCTTGATGCCTTTGAGGACAATATCGTGACATCGGATCCTGAGCGCTTTGGCCGCCAGGTCGCAATCGTCAAAGCAAATTCTGACCTTGCATTGGCATCGATCACTCTTGGGTGGGCCGGGTCTGCTGCTGAGAGCATTGACCTGGTGCAATCAGACAGCTTCGTTGCCAGCATCAAGACGCCGGTGCTGTTTGCAGGGGCTGAAAGGGATGTGCTGGTGAGTGAAAAGCAGGTGGCCGCCTATG
>JBCBUN010000036.1:0-9768 GCA_039818145.1 Pseudomonadota bacterium | reverse complement strand
CGCTGCAGGTTGACACGACGCAGCAGACCATTTCTGCCGCTGGTGCACAGTGTGTGGGTATCATCACCTTCGGTGACGTTCTGCGGACGGCTATTTCGCCGCTTTCCACAGAGCCAGGTACGCAGCCGCTTGCAACGGACACAACTGGTTGTGTTCCTGCCAACTTCGGCCGCACACCAACTGCCTTCGTTCGTGAGGAAGTGTTTACCTTCCAGATCGGTACAACGGCGACGTACACGAACTCCAACCCGCTCATCGAATTCCTGGGTGCCGACATCGGTATCCTGGTGACGGAATTTGGCGTCGTGCACATTCCTGGTGTTCCCGATGAGTCACCTGGCACGCAGACTGCCGGTAACGTGGTTGAGTTCAACCGCCTTGCTGCCGTGTGCCGCTCAGGTACGGATCTGCCGCTCGGCGCGATCCTGAACCTCGACACGCGTGCCGGTTGCCGCCCGACGGAAACGTCTTACGGTGGTATCCTCCTGACACGCCTCGACTACAACAATGCCTTCGGCACTGCTTGGACAGTCTCACCACAGCTCGTGTACCGTCACGACTTGGAAGGCTTCACACCAGCTCCGCTTGGCAACTATGTTGAAGATCGTCGTTCAATCGGCTTCAGCGTTACTGCAAACCTGCAGAGCACATGGAGTGTCGGTCTGAGCTACACGGACTTCATGGGTTCCGAGGCTTACCAGAACAACCTTGATGACGACTTTGTGTCGCTCACAGCGAGCTACTCGTTCTAAGGTTGGACTGAATACGACTTTGACACCGGACCGTCTCACTCCTGAGGCGGTCCGGGCGTCACACTAAAAACTCGTGGGGAACACGATTGGTCAGATGGCGTAGGTGATGCTGCGAACCGGACGACCGCCAAACGAACTCTTCAGTGGAGGAAGATTCTCAATGAAAACCAGTGGCATTCTTGCGGCTACTATTGCAGGTGGTGTAGCGCTCGGCGCATCAGCCGCTCTTGCAGCAGTCCCGCAGGCTCAGGCAGATCGCCTGGGTAATGATCTCAACCCGATGGGTGGCGAGAAAGCCGGCAATGGCGGGGCGATCCCGGCATGGACCGGTGGTCTGCCGACACCCCCTCCGGGTGTTACCTACAATGCAGGTGACCGTCTGCAGAACCCGTTCTCGGGTGACACGGTTCAGTACACTATTACGCCAGCTAATATGGGCCAGTACGACGGTGTGCTGACAGAGGGCTACAAAAAGCTGCTCTCTACATATGACACCTACAAAATGAACGTTTACCAGACACGTCGCTCATGCGCGTTCCCGGAATACGTTTACGAAGCCAACAAGAAGAACGCTGTTGTGTCTGAGCTTGTTGGTGGCGGTAATGGTGTCGGCAAGGGCATCATGGGTTCACCTTTCCCGATTATCAATTCCGGTCTGGAAGGTATCTGGAACCACACCCTTCGCTATCGTGCGTTCAAGGTGACACGTCAGTTTACGGCTGCTCCTGTAACAGCAACTGGCGACTACACGCTGCAGACTGTGCAGGATGAAGCCATCCTTCAGTGGTCTGACCCGTCCAAGGGTGCAGCTGAGGAACTCGACAACATCTCGATCTACTACATCGCCAACACCACTGCTCCGGCACGTGCGGCTGGTAGTGTGATCCTGGTGCACGAGACACTCAACCGTGCTCTCGACCCGCGCAAAGCTTGGCAGTATTCACCTGGTACACGTCGCGTGCGTCGTGCTCCGAACATTGCCTATGACAACCCGGGTACGAACTCAGACGGCCTGTCCACATCAGACTCGTTCGACGGCTACAATGGCGCGCCGGACCGCTTTGACTGGACTGTCAAAGGCAAGAGCGAAAAGATCATCGCTTACAACACCTACGACGCTGAATCTGCTCCGTATGACTCGTACATTCAGGCCCGTCACCTGAACCAGGATAATATCCGCTACGAGCTTCACCGTGTGTGGACCATCGAAGCAAACCTGCGTGCTGAAAACCGGCACATCTACAGCCGCCGCGTGAAGCATCTCGATGAAGATGCATGGCAGCTGGCTCAGGCGGAACTCTATGACGGTCGTGGTGAGCTGTGGCGCGTGCAGGAGCTGCACACGATCCAGCGCTACAACGTGCCGCTTTGCGGTTCCGGTACTGAAGTGGTGTACGACACCGGTAACGGTCGTTACCTGTCACTCGCCATGCAGAACGAAGAGCCAGGCGTGAACTACTTCGCCGATGAGCTCAACCCTGACCGGTATACGCCTTCGGCTATCCGTCAGCTCGGTGTGCGCTAAGTCGCTGTACGCCTAAGTACGATCCAACGGCGGGCCGGTCCTCATACCCGAGGTCCGGCCCGTTTGTTACTGTCCGTCCAAACCCATCGCTCAACCGATTCCTGACTGTGGCCGTTAGCCATAGTTTCAGCATCGTCATTTGAGGTCGATTTGACGCTAGGTGAAACCGTGTCAGGGTGTAGGATAGACGGAGTATTAGACACGCAATCGAGTGTCAGACCGCAGGCAACCTGTTCTTCTGCATGCCGGTACTGCACCTATATGCCTCTTGTGTGAGAGGCGAATGAGTGGATTGAGTTAGACCCATGAGCACACTACGCACAGCACTTAAAGGCGGCGTTGCCGCGCTGGTTCTTGCCGGCGTTGCATCCGTGCCTGCCCAGGCCGTGCCAGCGGTTGATCCGGCTGAAGCAGCGGTAATTCGCGAGCTGGAAACCAAAGGCTACGCCACCCCGTCCGACCTTGCCTACAAAACGCTTCTTGTCGCAGCCGCTGATCTTGGCGAGCGCATTGTTGCCGTTGGCCAGTTCGGACACATTGTAATTTCTGACGATGAAGGCGCGACATGGCGTCAGGCAGAGTCAGTTCCGACCCAGGCACTGCTGACAGCTGTCTATTTCGCGGATGACAAAGTCGGTTATGCCGTCGGGCATGACGCCGTGATCATCAAGACAGAAGACGGTGGCGAAAACTGGGACCTGAAATATGACGATGCAGAAGCCGAAATGCCTCTGTTCTCGGTTCGGTTCGCAGACGCCAATAACGGCGTTGCCGTTGGTGCATTTTCCACCGCCCTGTCCACCACAGACGGTGGCGAAACGTGGAACCTGCAGTCCGTGATTCCGGATCCTCCACCGCCGCTTGAAGGTCTTGAGTATGAACCACACCTCAATGCGCTCTTTGAAGGACCCAACGGGTCGATGTTCATTGCCGCTGAAACCGGTTTTGTCTTCCGGTCCGTTGACGGTGGCGCCAACTGGGAGCCCATCAAGACACCCTATTTCGGATCGTTCTGGGGCGGCATGACCCTTGATGACGGCAATGTTCTGATCTACGGCATGCGTGGCAATGTATGGCGCTCTGAAGACCAGGGCACAACATGGACGCAGGTCGACACCGGCTCGAAGAAGTCCTTTGGTGGCGGCATTCAGTTGGACGATGGAACGGTCGTTCTTGCCGGCCTCAATGGTGGCGTTGCCTACAGCACAGATGGCGGCAACTCATTTGAAGTTGTCGACCGCCCGGATCGCAAGGGCTACTCCGCAGTTGTGGATGGTCCGGACGGCAGTGTTCTCATCTTCGGTGAGCCTGGCGTTGTGAAGCATCCTGACACGGCTGAAGGTTTCCGTAGCGGAAGCTAGCCACGTCCGACAAACAGACCGCGACATAGCCGCCGCCCCGCCCTGACAGACCTGAAACGAGGTTTACGTCATGGGCAGGGCGGCGGTACTTTTTTGTTCGACCGTCTTTCGCAACATGTCCTGACCAGGGTGACCCATGGCTGACCGCTTCGACCGCTACACACGCATCAAGGCATCGCGTGATGCCGGGATCCTGACCCTCATGCTGTCCAATCCAAAGCTGCGCAATGCGGTGGACGAGCAGATGCACCATGAGTTGGCCGACATCTTCGTGGACGCGCAGGAAGATGATCAGACCCATGTCATTCTGCTGACCGGCGATCCGGACGGCGATGCGTTTTGTGCCGGGGGAGACATTGCCTGGATGAAGGCAGGCCTTGAAGGCAAGGCGGCCAGCCCCAGTGCTTCCGAAGGGCGCCGCATCGTCACGACGCTTCTGGATGTGGAAAAGCCGATTGTCGCCGCCATCAATGGGCCGGCGGTCGGCCTTGGGGCCACGATCGCGCTGTTCTGTGACGTCATTTTCATGGGCGAGGGTGCACAGGTTGCTGACCCCCATGTGCGTGTCGGCCTCGTGGCCGGGGATGGCGGTGCGGTCATCTGGCCCCAGTTGGTGGGCTATGCCCGTGCCAAGGAATATCTGATGACCGGTGATCCGGTGCGTGCCGCGGAAGCTGAGCGCATCGGCCTGGTCAACTATGTGGTCAGTGATGATGAGTTGCAGGCCGAAGCACTGGCTTTTGCAACTAAGCTGGCTGCGGGTGCGCCTCAGGCCATCCAGCACACCAAGGCGGCGGTCAATATGGAGCTCAAGCGCCTCGCGGCGACAGTGTTTGACGCCTCGCTCGCTTATGAGATGATCTCGTTCACGCGGGACGACCATCGCGAGGCCGTGTCAGCGTTTCTTGAAAAGCGGCGGCCGACCTTTACCGGCACATAAGCCCAAGACGCAGCGCGCGATGCCCCGGACCAAAAAGGGAAACAAACATGCCCAGTGACACAGCACAGATAGTGGATCACCCCACGGGCGGTGACGGCCTCATCGCTGCCGCCCATGCCTTTGCCGGTGAACTGCGCGAGCGCGGGGCGGAGATTGAGGCCGGGCGTCAATTGCCGCAGGACATTGCGGATCGATTTGCGGCGGCGGGCTTCTATCGTATGGCTGTTCCAAAAGCGCTGGGCGGGCTTGAAGCAACACCGCATCAGATCGCCGGGGTGATCGATGCTCTGGCACAGGCGGATGGTTCGGCTGCCTGGTGCGTGATGATCGGATCCACGACGGGCCTCACGGCTGCCTATCTTGATCCGGCCGCGGCTGCGCGCATCTACGGCGATGATCCCAATACCATTACGGCCGGTGTCTTTGCGCCCATGGGCACGGCAGACATGTCCGCCAACAGCGCAAAAGTCAAAGGCCGTTGGGCATGGGGCTCCGGCTCGCACAATGCACAATGGGTTTTTGGTGGTGCTCGCTTGATGGCAGACGGGGCACCGGTGATGGATGACGCCGGGCGGCCGCGGACTCAGATGTTCGCCATGCCGGTTCAGGATCTCAAGCTACATGACAACTGGGACCCGTCGGGTCTTGCGGGCAGCGGCAGCAGCGACTTTGAGGCCAATGATGTGGTTGTGCCTCTCGGGCATGGAGCGGACATTACACGGCCCCCAAGTCTCACCAATCCACTTTACGCCTTCCCTGTGTTCGGTCTGCTTGCGGTGGGCATTGCCTCGGTGGCAACCGGCCTCGCCCGCCAGGCCATTGACGAGATCATCGACATTGGTGGGGGCAAGGTCCCCCAGGGAAGCCGCAAGACCCTTGCCCACCGGCCACAGGCGCAGTCAGAGCTGGCGCAGGGTGAAGCGGAACTGCGCGCGGCGCATGCCTTTTTGGATGATGCAGTCGGCGCGGCATGGGACGCTGCTACGGCGGACGGTTCCATAGGCGTGGACCATCGCCGTGACCTGCGTCTTGCTGCGACCCACGCGACGACAGCATCTGCGCGAGTGGTTGACCGCATGTATCTGCTCGGTGGCGGTAGTTCGGTGCACCGGACGTCCCCACTTCAACGGGCCTTCCGGGACGTACACGTGGCCACGCAACACATGATGACAGCGCCCGCGACCTGGGAACTGACCGGCAGGCTTCTGTTTGGGCTGGAGACGGATACCGCCACGCTTTGAGCGGCTGACTCCTGATTGATTGCGCCGCACTGGCTTAATTGACTGAGAATGAGTGTTCATTCAATTTGAGCGGATGGCCAACCTTCCATCTGCTCCCGTCAGCGATACTCAGGCGGCTGTGTCGGAAACCGATCCTGCTGTTGATGTGCCTTCAGACCTGCATACCAAGCAGGAACGCATTCTGACGGCTGCGTTGGAGTTGTTTGCCCGGCGCGGATATCAGGCCACGGCCGTGCCTGACATCGCCAGTGCTGCCGGCGTGGCGACCGGCACAATCTATCGGTATTTCGATACCAAGGACGATCTGCTGAACGTGCTGTATCAGCGGTGGCGGGGTGAGCTGAACGCGCATGTATTTGCTCCCGTGCCCCAGGGGTCTTCTGCCCGCGAGGTATTTGGTGAGTTATGGCGCCGGCTCACCGGTTGGCTCGACGAATATCCGTCACAGGCCACCTTTCTGGAGCAGCACTATCACAAGCCGCTGCTTGACCGGAAAAGCCTGGAAGCTGATCGCGACTTCGTCCAGGGACTGGAGCATTTTATTCTGGATGCTGTGGCATCCGGGGAGATCAGGAACATGCCATCTGCGCTTGCGGTTGGTCTTATCTGGGGCAGTGCGGTTGGCTTGTTGAAGATGGCAGGTGAAGGCCATCTCTCAATCGAACCCTCTGCGGTGGCTCAGGCCGAGGCAAGCCTGTGGGACGCCCTGCGGTCTCAAGCCCAACACTCATAGCAAGCTACCTTTCCCGCCCGCGGTCTATCGGCTAGCGTGTCGCCAAAATTGTTACCAGTGGCAGGTACAGGGGGGACAGACAGTGGCGATCGAAAAGCGAGAATTCACAACCATCGAACGTGATGGACCCGTGGCCATTGTGCGCTACGACCGTGGTGATGGGCTGAACGCCCTGTCGCGCGCTGCCATGCGTGAGCTGACACAGATAGCCAGGGACTTTCGCGATGACATCGAAACCCATGTGATTGTGCTCACAGGCACTGCCAAGATTTTCAGTGCCGGTGCTGATCTAAAGGATCCTGAAATGGCCGGGGGCGACGACGGACTGTTGGCGCGTCGTCACGGCCTCAAGGTCGGTCCTGACATGTGCGACGCGTGGGAAGACCTCGAGCAGCTCACCATCTGTGCGATCGAAGGCCATTGCATTGGTGGCGGCGTGGCGCTTGTTGGCGCCTGCGACATTCGTATTGCCGGTCAGTCCGCGGGCTTCCGGCTTCCGGAAATTCCGCTTGGCATGAACATGAGCTGGCATTCCAACCCAAGACTGGTCAACTTGATGGGCCCGGCGCGCGCCAAGCTGTTTGTCATTCTGGGTGAGGTGCTCAAGGCGCCCGACGCACTTGATTGGCGTCTTGTCGAAGACGTTGTGGCGGATGGGGGCGCGCTTGATGCAGCGCTTGATCTTGCCCGTCGTGCCGCAGCAGTGCCGCCTGTTCCCCTGCGGATGTCAAAGCAGTCCATCGAGATGGCAGCCAAGGCGCTTAACCCGGTTTCGACCTATATGGACCGGGACCAATTTGCGCTTGCGGCAACGGGCAAGGATCAGCGTGAGGCCATTACGGCTTTTCTAGAAAAACGCCCACCGAAATTCACGGGCCAATAGCGCCCGACCAGCAATCAAACACAACACCAAAAACAGGAGGGTCTGACATGGCCGGACGTGTAGACGGAAAAATGGCAATGGTAACGGGTGGCGCATCAGGGCTTGGCGCTGCCACGTGTAATCTGCTTGTTGCGGAAGGTGCGAAGGTTGTTGTTGCTGATATCAATCTCAAGGGCGCACAGGACGTGGCTGATGCCATCAACAAGGACGCACCGGGCAGTGCCATGGCTGTTGAGCTTGATGTGACGTCAGAAAGTGGCTGGCAGACCGCGCTTGATGAAGCGGTTGCTTTCATGGGTGGCCTGAACATCCTGGTCAACAATGCAGGCATCGGTGGCTCGGCTCCGGTTGAGGATGAGACGTTTGAAAACTGGAAGAAGATCCAGTCTGTCGACCTGGATAGTGTGTTTCTGGGCTGCAAATATGCGCTCGGTCACATGAAGGCCCATCAGCCTGGGTCCATCGTCAATATCTCCTCCATTGCCGGTCTGATCGCCGGACACAATATGGGTGCCTACAACGCGGCCAAGGCAGGCGTCTGGCTGTTCTCGAAGTCGGTCGCACTGCACTGCGCCAAGCGCGGCTATGACATCCGCTCCAACTCGGTGCACCCGACATTCATCCGGACGCCGATTCTTGAAAGCCTGCTGGCGCGCGCTGAAGATGCTGAGACCAAGCTTGCCAAGCAGGTGCCGCTTGGACGCATTGGCGAACCCAATGATGTGGCTTATGCGGTGCTGTATCTGGCCAGCGATGAGAGCCGGTTTGTCACCGGCTCTGAGATTAAGATCGACGGCGGCATTTCCGCCATGTAGCTGTGTTTCGGTCTGATACACGCTTAACGGCTCGTTAGGTTTCCCGCGCGCTTTGACGTGCGCGGGGACCCTGCCGTCGCTAGGTTGGGCGAGATGATCGGATCATTGACCAGTGCGGCAGAAGGCTTGCGGTCAGCCCGTGTTGGTGTGGGCAAGGCGGCCAGTGATGTCGTGCGCTCAGCGCAGTCTGCCAGCAATGCCTATCAGCAGACGGCATCTGCTGTTTCCAGGACATCAACTTCCCCTTTGGCCAGTGCGGCGCCGCGCTACACGCCGCCGCTGGCACCTTCAACACAGGCACAGTCGCCCGACCTTGCTGTTGCGACCGTCAATCTGACGCGGGCGGAGTTTGCGTATAAAGCAACGGCCCAAGCCTTTAAGGCTCAGGCCGAAGTTGTTGAAACGCTTCTGGATACGATCGTCTAGACAGCGCTGGAGACGGCGTCCCCTTCTTTCACATCAGCAATCAGCCGGAACTCGGAGAAGTCCGGGTTGTGCATGTCGTCGAGATATTGCTGAGGTGGGAACGGGTAGAGATTCGGCGTGCCGGACTTGTCGAAGTACCAGCTGTCACAGCCGCCGGAGGCCCACACCGTCTGCGGTGCGCGTTCTGCCATGCTCTTGTTGTACGCATCAAACGAGGCTTGCTTGGGCGCGATGGCTTCCAGGCCTTCGTCGCGCATCTTGTTCAGCATGCTGATGACATAGTCGACCTGGCGTTCTGAAATTGTAATCAACGACAGATTTCCGACAGGGCCGGTGGGGCCTTCGAGCATCCAGAAATTCGGGAAGCCGGGCATGCCGACGGCGCGGTGGGCGCGCGGTGAGCCGTCCCAGCTTTCACCAAGGTCCTGACCGTTTTCGCCTGTGACTTTGGTGGGCAGGATAAATGCCGATGCATCAAAGCCCGTGGCGAGGATGAGCACGTCAAGCTCATGCAGCTTGCCGTCTTCCGTTTCAATGCCCTTGGGCGTAATGCGCGTAATGCCTTCCGTAATCAGGTTCGCATTGTCGCGGCTGATGGCCGGGTAGAACTCTGAGCAGAAAATCAGGCGCTTGCATGCCGCTTGATAGCTTGGCGTCAGCTTGGCGCGGAGCTCGGGATCGGCAATGGCTTCTTCAAGATGTTCGGTGCAGGCCTTTTGTACCTCGGCCAGCTTTGCCTGATCACCGGTGGTGGCGGCGCCGAAGTTCTTGACCATGGTCTTGTAGTAGAAGTTGAAGCTGGCTTTCTGCAACGCCGGGACCTTGCGCATCAGCCATTTCCAGCCGGACGCATATTCCTTTTGCGGCAGCGGGATCATCCATTGCGGGGTGCGCTGGAAGACATTCATCGTGCCGACCTTGTGGGTGATGGCGCCGATGATCTGGGCTGCTGTTGATCCGGTACCAATGATGCCGACCTTGCGACCTTCAAGTTTTACCGAGTGGTCCCAGCGCGCGGTGTGGAACATATCACCTTCGAAACTGTCCAACCCCTCAATGCTTGGGAAGGACGGCTTGTGCAGAACGCCGGTG
>JBCBUN010000035.1:0-9784 GCA_039818145.1 Pseudomonadota bacterium | reverse complement strand
TATCTCTGCGTAGTAAAGGGGCTTGATGCCGAACGGGTCGCGGGCCAGCAACAGCCGTTCGCCATAGGGGTCATACATCGCGATGGCGTACATGCCGCGCAGGGCATCAGCAAAGCGATTGCCGTCTCTGCGGTACAGCTTGAGCGGCGTTTCACAATCGGAGTTGGTGGTAAAGGTCTGCTCGCCGAACTCGCGACGCAATTCCAGGTAATTGTAGATCTCGCCATTTGCCACGAGGGCAAGACCTTCATCGTCAAACAGCGGCTGATCCCCTGTTTCCAGGTCGATAATGGCGAGGCGAGTCTGGATGAGGCCGGTAGCGCCGGAGATGAAGTTGCCTTCGCCGTCCGGCCCTCGATGGGTCAGCGCATCCGACATGACATCAAGCACGGAAGCAGACGGCGCCTGCCCGCTTGTAGTCTGCATACCCGCAATTCCGCACATGCCGTCGCTAAGTCCTAGTTGTCCGCGCCGAGATCAGGCACGTGCTTCTTGTACCTGTCTGAAGACGGAAAGGTAACGCTCCACGCAGGCTGATTGTGAAAATTCCGCTTTGGCTCGTTCAGCCCCTGCTGCCACAAGTCTGTCTGCCAATGCCTGATCGGAGGTGAGTTGCGAGATGGCCTCTGCTACGGCCGGCGCGTTATCCCGCGGCACAAGCAAAGCGTCCTCACCGGGACGCACCAGCCATTCAGGCCCCGTTGCATTGGCTGTAATCACCGGCGTGCCATGGGCCCATGCAGCAATAATCACGTTGCCGAACGGCTCAACCCGCGACGGGAACACGCAGATATCAGCCGTGCGCAAAAGACGACCAGGATCATCCCGCCAACCAAGCCACCGCACACGGGATCCAAGCCCCAGTTCACGCGCCTGGCTCTTGAGGTCGGCCTCAAGCGGACCGGCACCGGCAATCCAGAGATAAGCGCCCGGGGTTGCTGCAAGCGCGTCCAGCGTCACGTCAAAGGCTTTGGCGTCGTGCAACCGGCCCATAGCCAGCAGCAGTGTTACATCTTCAGGCGTGTCGAATTCCGCCCGCGACAGGGCCGGACGCGGATCAACCGGAGTGAAGTTTGGGACGAAGTGCACCGTTGCCGGATCGAATCCACCGTCGGTGAGATAGCGGACAAGGTCAGGTGTATTGCAAATCTGCGCGTCAAAACCGCGGAACGACTTGTAATTGTAGTAGCCGCCGTGCCGCGCCACCCGGCCATAGGGTCCCTTGGGGGTGGCATGCGAGGCCCGGCCCATCCATGACATGACGATATCAGCATTCATGCTGCGCGCGGTCGCACCGATTGTCCGGGATGTCTTGAAATCCAACCAACGTCCAAAGGGAACGTCAGTGTGCGTCACCCCCGCTTCGTCCAGCAGACGGGCACGCGCCTCATTCGGGCGCATGACAGCCTGCGACCCGTGCCCTTCGTTCTTGAACGCAATGGCAAGATCAACGAAGAACCGCTCGGCCCCCCCAACGGGGCCGCCAGCTATGGTGTGAAGGATTTTCACTTCTGGTCGCTCTCATTGCCGTCCGTATACAGCTCAGGCTCAAGCGTGGCCTTGAGGTAGGAGACAACCGGGTAAAGGCCAGCAAGAACCCCGACAAGAAAACCATAGCCGCCCTCGCGATACCCTTTACGGCGGACATAGGCCTTGTAAAAGCGCGACGGGATACGGCGGATGTTTCGACGTAGTGTTTCTTTCTCGACTTTGCCCGACGAGATAAGATCGCGCGCATTGCCTGTGGTGTAGCGATCAAAGCGTGCCAGCATATCTGTGATGCTGTCATCCACCAGATGGTCAACACGGGTTTCCAACATGCCAAGGCGTGGGCCCAGTTCAAGGGCGGGGTGCACACGTTGGCGGCCCCATTTTTTTGTGCCGCGCGCGAAAAGGCGCGGTGCTGCACTTGCACCGATATACGCACCCCAGCCGTAGCGTACCCGGGTCTTACCCACATAATTGTCGAACTGGATGAGGTAGTAGCCTGCCGGGGAAGTAAGGGTGACAGCATCAATCTCACGGGCAAGATCAGCCGGCACGCGCTCATCAGCATCGACCTCCAATACCCACTCACCTTTGCACGCCTCGATACCTGCATTACGGCGGTCGCCTTCAATGGGCCATGCCCCTTCGATGATCGTGTCAGCCCCGGCTGCCAGCGCGACCTGCTTCGAGCCATCCGTACACCGATCAAGAACCACAACACGTTCATCAGCAAAGGACAGCGCTTCAAGGCAAGCCTTGAGATTGTGTTCTTCGTTGTGGGCAACGGTAAGGGTGGAGAGCTTTGGACTCTTGTTCATCGCCTGCGCATCAATTTTTGCCTTCAGCGCACGAGCTGCCTCGTAAGCGTCATCCACGCTGAGGTCGGTCATTTCGCTTTTCGTGGAGCGGAAATTGTAAGAGGGGTCAGAGATGATGTCTTCAAAACTACGCGCCCCACGAACGCTTGCGCATTTTGGACCCCACGGGCCGTAGCGCGCCTCCGGGCTGGGACCAAACAATCCAAGCGTTGGTAGGCCCACAGCGGCTGCCATGTGCATGGGGCCGGAGTCGTTGCCAACGTAATAGTCTGCACGCTCAAGACAGGCTGCGGTCTGTGGCAGATCCGTCTTGCCGACCAGGTCAATCACACGATCGGGCGCAAATGCATTGATGACCGGCAGCGCCGCGTCTCGCTCTGCTGCAGCTCCGATAATCATGATGCGCGCATTGGGCAGATTACCATCATCAGCCGTCAGGCGTTTGATCAGGTCTATGAACCTCTCAGCCGGCCATGCCTTGCCCGCCCAGTTTGCCGTCGGTCCAACAGCGAGAACCGCCGTGCCATCGGGAACCAGGCCGGTTGCTGTCTCACGGGATGCCGCGCCGGTTGCCAGTCGCGGCGGTGGCGGTGGTGTGAGGCCCAGAACGGTTGCGATGTGGGGCACGCGATGCAGCGACGTATCCTGTCTCAGGACGTGACGGGATTTGGCACGCAACAGATAGGAAATGAGTGATACGCGGAGGTCCACCACCATGTCCCATTTCGTGCCGACGGTCTGTTTCCATAAGGACAACCAATGACCGGCCCGTTTCTTCTTGGCCATCTCGATGATGCGAATGACACCGGGCTGATCTCGAAAGAGTGTGGCCGTTGCAGGCCCGCAGGCCACGGTGATTTCTGCGTCCGGATATCGGTCCGCCAGCCAGGACAGGACACCACTCGACAGCACGGCATCGCCGATACGGTTGTAGGTGACGAAGAGAATCTGCTTCATCTGAGGCGGCTGGCTCGCAAGAAATTGGTGGCAGGCAGTAAATCAGGTCTCTGCCTTATAGGTTGGCCTGCGGGGGAAAGCCAATACGACCTCGCGCCACGGCGGCAAGACAGGTACAAAGGGTAAACATTCCTCTTGAAGCATGATAGCGAGGACACCACCCTAGAGGCTGGCCTCTTCTTATCATGACTGAAATGCGAGCCTACATAATGAGTAGTCCCTACCTTGCCCTGCTTGATGACCGTGCCGTTCTTCGTGCCGCGGGGGCCGACATGTATGAGCTTCTGCAGCGCCTGGTGACCGGCAATCTGGATCAGGTGACGTCAGGCAACGGCGTCTACTCGCTGCTTTTGACTCCACAAGGCAAATTTCTGTTTGATTTCTTCATGGTCAGTGATCCTTCGAACGAGGGTGCGATGCTGATCGATTGTGCCAAGACGCGCGTTGCTGACCTTCAAAGACGTCTAACCATGTACAAGCTGCGCGCGGACGCAGCCTTTGATGATGTGAGCACCGAGTTTCAGGTGATCGCGCACTGGGGCGACGGGGCATCTCCCATAGATGGGGGCGGATGCTATCCGGACCCGCGCGATCAACGCCTGGGCTATCGCTGTATTGCTCCTGTCTCAGATGTTTCTGCGGTGATGGACAAGTCGCAAACCACAGCAGCATCGGCTGAAGACTACCGGGCATTTTGTGTGAGCCTGGGTGTTCCCGACGGGGCGCTGGATATTGGAGCCGACAAGGATTTCCCGATTGAGAGCAATCTGGACCTGCTGAACGGCATTGATTTCCACAAGGGGTGCTTTGTCGGGCAGGAAGTGGCATCGAGAACGCACCGCAAAGGCAAGGCGCGCAAGCGGCTGGTTGTTGCTGCGTTGGAAGGAGATGCACCGGAGCCAGGGTCAGATGTGCTCATTGGCGAAGCCAAAGTTGGCAGCATTGCCGGCAGTGCCGGTGGCAATGCGCTTGCTCAGGTCTTCACCGACAGGGTCGCCAAAGCGCAGAGCCTCACGGCACAGGCGGGCGATAGCCAACTGACCTTAAAGGTGCCGCCCTACGCCTCGTTCTCACTTGAAGGAGACAGCGCGTGAGCAAGCAGGCCCGCATCAAGGAAGAACGCTGCGGCTGGTGCGGCGACGACCCTTTCTATGTTGCCTATCACGATGATGAGTGGGGTGTGCCGGAATATGATGACCGCGCGCTGTTTGAAAAACTGATCCTCGACGGGTTTCAGGCTGGCCTTGCCTGGATCACGATCCTGCGCAAGCGCGAGAACTTCCGCAAAGCGTTTCATGGCTTCAAACCCGAAAAGATTGCTCGGTATACGGACAAAGATGTCGAGCGTCTCCTTGGCAATGAAGGAATCATTCGCCATCGCGGCAAAATCGAAGCCACGATAGGCAATGCCAGGGCCTATCTTGAAATCATGGACAAAGAGCCTGGCGGCTTTTCGGGATATCTGTGGGACCATGTGGATGGCACGCCGCTGGTTTCCAAGTCCAAGAACTGGAAGGACATGCCCGCTGCCACACCCATGAGTGAAGCGCTGTCGAAAGACTTGAAGAAGCGTGGTTTCAAGTTTTGCGGGCCAACAATCGTCTACGCCTTTGCCCAGGCGGTAGGCATGGTGAACGACCACCAAACCTCGTGCCCGCGCCACAAGGCGTGCCAGGACCTCGCCCGCTGACCTTACACGCTGGCTAGGCCCGTTAGACGTACCTACGGAATGACCCAGCTCTTTGTTTTGGCGACATAGTCAAACTGGGCGCGTCGATGGCCGTTGCTGTCGAGATAAAGCCAGTCAATCGCCTCGACACTGAAACGGATGACCGCGAAATTCTTCAGCCCTGCCTCCAATTTGTCAGGGGCCACGCGCTGTCCCTGATCAGCGTAGTCCGGGAGACCTGACGTCGGCCCCTCCTGATCAGTGCCCGGCGCCCCTTGAGCCAGATAACAGACTTTGCTGCCCGGCATGGAGGTTGCCCAGGCTTCGGTGCGTGTTGCCCCCTGTGTGATCAGATCCGCGTGGGCTGTGACGCGGATCTGCACCTTGGCGGCCGCATCATAAAAAAGGAGCTGAACACGCGAATCGTTGGCTATCTGGTGGGCCTTTGGCGCACGTTGATCGGTGTTCCCGCGCAGCATGAGTGTGTTTCGGTCCGCTTCGCGCATGACAATTGTGCGTGCCTGAGGGGCCCCGTCGGCGGTGACAGTCGCCAAAACAGGGGTGTGAAAAGCCTGCTTTGCCGAGGCAGCACCCTTCTCCAGCATGTCCCAGGCCATGTTTTCCGCTGCGTCAAGCTGGGAATAATGGTCGGGTTGCCCGGCGGCTTTGTCTGGTTCAGACCCGCCCTGGCGGTCGGAAATGGTCGTGTCGGTCACGTTGGTTCCTTTGCGGTGCGCGGCGGCATTGCTGGATGTTCACCAATTCGCGCGGGTTACGCTGGCATGGCGTGCCGCGTTCCCCTAAATTATCTCATTAATCAGCGCTGGCTAGCGTCCTTGAGGGGCGAAAAGCTGACGTTGGAGGGAACGAAACAGGTCACGTCCATGCTATTGGGCCCAAGAAGGGTCAGGGGTGCGTGACAAACTCAGGTGGTACGGTTGACCAAAGTCGTCATCAGCGGAACCGGCGTTTTTACGCCGGAAGACACAATCACCAACGAAGAACTGGTTGAAGCGTTCAACGCGTATGTTGCCAAATTCAATGCCGACAACAAGGACGCGATCGAGCGGGGGGAAGTCGAAGCGCTTACGGACTCCAGCGTACCCTTCATCGAAAAAGCATCTGGCATTCATCGTCGGCACGTCATGAACAAGTCCGGCATTCTGGACCCGGATATCATGGCTCCCCGCCTGCCGGAGCGCCCAAACGAAGAACCCTCCATTCTTGCTGAGATGGCGGTTAAGGCCGCCAAAGACGCAATGAAGCAGGCAGGCAAGACAGCCGCGGACATTGATGCCGTCGTGGTTGCCTGTTCAAACCTTGAGCGTGCCTACCCGGCTATCGCGATTGAGGTACAGGACCTGCTGGGCATTGATGGCTTTGCATTCGACATGAATGTCGCCTGCTCGTCTGCCACCTTTGGTATCCAGCAGGGTTACGACATGGTGCGGTCTGGCTCTGCCAAATGCGTGCTTGTGACTGATCCTGAAATCTGCACTGGGCATCTCAACTTCCGCGATCGCGATAGCCACTTCATTTTTGGGGATGTGGCAACGGCCATCATTCTTGAAGCCAAGGACAGCGCGACAGCCGAGCATCCGTTTGAAATTATCGGTACACGGCTCAAGACGCAGTTCTCAAACAATATCCGCAACAATTTCGGATTCCTGAACCGCACAGCACCGGAAGGCATTGGTGCCAAGGACAAGCTGTTTGTCCAGGAAGGCCGAAAGGTCTTCAAGGAAGTTGTACCGATGGTGTCTGAGATGATTCTTGAGCATCTGGCGGAAGAGAACATCGGCAACAACAATCTGAAGCGCATGTGGCTGCATCAGGCAAATGCCAACATGAACGACCTCATCGGCAAGAAAGTGATGGGTCGCCCCCCATCCGAACAAGAGCAGCCGAATATTCTCAAGGAGTATGCGAACACCAGTTCGGCTGGGTCGATCATCGCTTTCAATCAGTACAGCGAAGACCTTGAGCCGGGCGACGTGGGCGTCATCTGCTCGTTTGGTGCGGGGTATTCCGCTGGCAGTGTGCTGGTACGACGTATCTGACAGACCATCGATATCTCTGAAATGCAAAAGGCCCCGGCAATTCTACCGGGGCCTTTTTACTTCCAGCGCAATTGCGCCCTACGGATAAGGGCGCACCGCCATCACTTTGAAGGTATGCATCTCGCCATCGCTTTCAGTGATAGAGACATATTCACCTTCTGCCAGTTTGTGGCGATCCAGTTTGAACAGCAGTTCGTCATCCTCATCGTCGGACTTGTCGTAGTCAAACTTCCAGCCTTTTCCCACGTGACGCAGGTGGCCACGCAGGTCTGCTTCATCTTCCCAGAAGCGATGCACCGTGCAGTCATCCTTGTGGTTCTTCCATGCTTCCGGGTCGAGCTGCATTTGCCCGTCCAGAGGTACAATGAACTCATATCCGCATTCGGACGATCCCGATGGGTATTGCTCGGACCGGGCGACATTGAGATGCACGCGATAAAGCGCCATGGAAGTACTCCTCTTCAGTTGGCTCCCTAGTGAGCCATCAAGACTGGAATTGTTGCGTGGGAGCGGATGTGCCGGGTGACACCGCCCAATACGAGTTCGCGCAGACGCGAGTGGCTGTAGCCGCCCATCACCAGCAGATCCGCGTTGAGGTTGCCCGCCTCTTCAAGCAGGACCTCGCCGGTGTTGCGGCTATCCTCAGGCACGAGATGTATTTCGGCCTTGACGCCATGAAGTGTCAGATAATCGGCCAGCGCGCGGGCGCCCGGCGCATCAGTGATGCCGTCTTCGTCAACACAGACGATGGTCACTTTGGTTGCTGACGTGAGAAACGGCATTGCCGCCGTCACTGCATTGGCGGCTTCGCCACTTTCGTCCCAACCGATGGCAACGCTTGTGCCAACAGTCGTGGTTGCCTGAGCCGGAGCGAGCAGAACCGGGCGACCTTCGGCCAGCATACATGTTTCAAGTGCATTGGGGCCGGACGTCTGATCGCGTGCCGATGCGTCGGCAACGATGACGAGGTCCGCCAGGCGGCTTTCGGCCGCGATGACTTCGGCGGCACGACCTGCCTTGACCCGTATACGGGCGGAGGAAGTGCCGGGCTGCGTGTCATCGGACAAAACCAGGCCAGCGTCTTCAGCGGCCTTGGCTGCAGATGCGCGGCACTGTTCTTCGGCGGAATCGGCAGCTTTGCGAGCCGTATCGATGATGTCCTCTACGATCGGTCCGGATATGCCTTCCCCCAGATAGGGCAATGCATCTGTCGGATTGGGCCGCACAAAGAGAATGTCTGCCTGCGCCTCAAACCGCTTGGTGAGGGCAAGTCCTGTATTGAGCGCGCCCATGTCGGAAGGCGAACCGTAGAGGGGGCATAAAATGCGTTTGATGGACATGAGATTGTTCCGTTCGATGCTCGTGGAAATGGCTAGATTGAATTTGAAAACAGTCTAGCCGATGCCACCCCTACAATGTGAAGCCCGCCGCGTTTTCCTGCCATGATTTGGGTCAAACCGGGCGATTTGTGCAGGCTCAAACCGGCATCTGCAATCGACAAGTGGTTGCGATTTATCTACTCAGGTCCCTTGAGCCACGCCCACCGGGAGAACCGCCCTGCCCCCTCGCAAAAAGACCGAAGCTCCACGCGCCTGGCAGCGAATGCTGAGCGGGCGGCGGCTCGACCTCATCGACCCATCCCCACTGGATGTTGAAATCGAAGACATTGCCCACGGGCTTGCCCGCGTTGCGCGATGGAACGGCCAGACGACCGGAGAGCATGCCTATAGCGTGGCTCAGCACTCTCTTCTGGTTACGGACCTTGCGCAGGCATTTGCGCCGGACTGGGACCAGACCAAGTTGCTGGCCGCATTGCTGCACGACGCCCCTGAATATGTGATTGGTGACATGATCAGCCCCTTCAAGGCGGCGCTGGGCGTTGACTACAAGGACTTTGAGGGGCGATTGGAAGCAGCCATTCACGTGCGGTTTGGCATACCGGTTCACACTCCCAAGCATGTGGAACGGACGATCAAGCGCGCTGACACTGTGTCCGCCTATTTGGAGGCGGTTGAGCTTGCGGGATTTGAGCCTGATGAAGCCGCCAAGATCTTCGGGCGACCGCGGCTGACCCCGGCACAATCGCGGGCGGCGCGCCGTTGGATAAAGCCAATGCCTGCTAGCGATGCGCAGGCGGCCTATCTCAAGCGATTTGCGACCCTGGCTGCAAAATAGCGGCGCAAAATTGCCTTTCAGAATCAATGCCTTCATAATGCTGAATGTGAGCAAAAGGTGTCGCGTGCGTGTCAACAAAACCCGCAATAGTGCGACTGGCTGGCTCTGTATCAGGTGAGAGGGTGGCTGCATGGCTGCGGCATCAGATGCGCTGGCTCCAAGTGGGCCTGCATCATTTGGAGATACGTCGACCGCAGTGGTCGTTGGGTTGAACGCTGCCATTGTCACTGTGGCGGAGCAGGAACCGCGCACGCTTATCGTCCGCTCACCTGACGACGGATCGCCTCACCACTCAGACAGGTGGGATGCACTTCCCTTCGGACCGTTCGATCCGCTTGTCCATCGGACCATGGCGACGGGATTGCATGCCTGGGTGCAGGAACAGACCGGGCTTGATCTTGGGTATGTCGAGCAGCTCTACACTTTTGGGGATCGAGGCCGAAACCGGTTACCTGACGACATTGGCCCGCACATCATTTCGGTTGGATATCTTGCGTTGGTCAGCGCTGATGAACTTGGAGAAGACGCTTCTGCGCCGGAAAGCGGATGGCGCGGCTGGTACAGTTATTTTCCCTGGGAAGACTGGCGGCAGGCTCGACCGCGGATCATTGACGAAG
>JBCBUN010000034.1:0-9848 GCA_039818145.1 Pseudomonadota bacterium | reverse complement strand
GGGATTCCTGTGTGAACCCGACTGGTGTCACAAGCGGAATCTTGCCCGAAGCCACATCAGCAGGATCGACGACGCCCAAGGTGCCCGCAAAGTGGTCAGCATGACTGTGGGTAATGATGATCGCCTTGACCGGCCGCTCGCCAAGCTCCCTGTTGGCAAGCGCAAGTGCAGCGGCTGAGGATTCAGACGATGTGAGCGGATCAATCACTATCCAGCCCGTTTCGCCCTTGATAAGGGTCATGTTGGCAATATCGAAGCTGCGCACCTGATAAATACCGGGCACCACTTCAAAAAGGCCATGATTGAGGCCGTTCAGCTGAGCCATCCGCCACAGGCTCGGATTTGCCGTGGCCGGGGCCTCACCCTCCAGGAACTTCACTGCCTCAAGGTCATATGTCGTCTTGCCATCGCTCTCGCGCGTGATGGTGATGGGATCAATGGTGGCAATGAAGCCCCGGGCTGCGTCCTCAAAACTCTGCCTGTCTGAAAAATCCAGAACGCCATCCATGACCGCTGCATTGGCCGTAGCGGTTGTGGCGCTGGCCTCTTTTGGATTGATGTCCGACATTCCCTGATCCTCTCCCAAAATCACGCTGCATTATGTGTGTTTGCAGCGCACGCTTTCACATTTTCTGGCAGTATGCGCGACCCGTAGCGTCTCCGCCATGAGTTTGATGACAGACATTATCCAGCCACCCCAAAAGTCTTCGTTTTTGAAGTTCATTTGGCAGTTCATTCGAAACCCGAAAAGCGTCGGCGCCATTGCGCCGTCTGGCGTCGTCCTCTCTCGCAAGATGGCAACCGGGCTCCACGAGACTTCAAAGGTACTGGAGCTGGGAGGCGGCACCGGCACACTGACTCGTGGTATCGCGAATGCGGGCGTCAGCGGCAGCAATCTGACGGTGATCGAAATGAACCCGGACTTTATCCGCTCGCTCACCGAACAGTTCCCCGGCGCGCGTGTTGTCGATCACTCTGCCTTTGAAATTGAAACACTGCCGGATGAAGTGTGCGACCTTGATGCCGTGGTGAGTGGCCTGCCCCTGGTGAACATGTCTCGCGACAACCACCGCGCCATCATGCGAGGCGCCTTCAGCCGACTGAAACCGGACGGGTGCTACCGACAGTTCACCTACCGACCGCGATGCCCGATCGGCCCTGATGTTCTGGAAGAATTCGGCCTCAAGGCAACTTACGAGGCAATGGCGCTGCGCAATCTACCGCCCGCTTTCGTTTACAGGATCGAGCGCGCCTAGACCCCGTTTGCCTTGAAGAAGGCTGCCAGTTTCGCTGCGAGCTCATCCTGCTTGGTCGCCGAGAAGAAGTGCCCTCCGGTGTAGGTGTGCACATCAGCCGCTTTGTACTTGCCAATCGCCGCCTCAACGGTCTCGGGCAGTATCTCAGGATCGTCTGTTGCATAAACGAACTGCGTTGGAATATCGGCCGCGGCAATAGCAGCATGATCTTCCAGCCGGCTGGACATGGCGTCGCCGGTCAACATCGACAGCACCATGCGTTGCGTGCCCTGGACTTCAAACTGTGTCTTGAAGTGGTTCACCACACGCCGCTGCTCTTCGGTCTCAACCCCAAAGCTTTCTCCGCGATCAATGATCGCCGGAACCATAAGCAGGCGGCCGATCAAAGGCTGAACCACTGGCAGACTGGCGACCTGCAACAGGCCACTGCGCGGCGCTTCGATAAGTGGCACCTGGAAGCCGAGGCCTGTCACCCGATCCGGATGGGCCGCAGCAAATCGCGCAATGACGGCCCCGCCAAATGACACCCCGTAAAGCGCTGCTTCCTCGATCTGCAAATGATCAAGCAGGCCAAGCAATTGCTGACGCATGAGGTCAATCGAAAGATCAGCATCCGGACGGTCTGAAAAACCGCGACCATATTGGTCGTAGGCGATGACACGATAGCCCGCATCAAGAAATGGCTGGTAGTACGCTTCATAGGCCACGGACCCCAACGTTGCGCCATGCACAATCACCAACGGCGGCGCATCTTTGGGACCAAGGTCTTTATAGGCCGTAACGCCGGTAGAGAGGGCAACAGTCTCATATCCCGAACCCGCGCGAAATTCCTCCGCGGTCATCGTCTCGCGATCTGCGACCACATATGCGACAGCAACACCAACAACGATCACGGCCAGAATGCCGGCAATCCAGAACTTCCACATGGGGGTCGCCTCCCGGTCTGAGTTGCGGTTTTAGTTCAGCATCTCAAGAGCAATAGCAGTTGCTTCACCGCCGCCGATACAAAGGGAGGCAACGCCCTTCTTCTGACCACGATTGCGCAACGCGTTCATGAGCGTGACCATGATCCGTGCACCAGATGCACCAAGCGGATGCCCAAGAGCACAGGCACCACCGTTCACATTGACCTTCTCGTGGGGCAGACCGAGATCATGCATCGCTGCCATGGCGACAACGGCAAAGGCTTCATTCACTTCAAAGAGATCAACCTCATCCGTTGACCAGCCTGCACGGTCAATCACCTTTTCAATGGCCTTGACCGGCGCCGTCGTGAACCACTCAGGCGCATGGGAATTTGTCGCGTGCGCACGAATGGCTGCAATGGGCTTGAGACCGCGCTTCTCAGCTTCTGACTGACGCATCATGACAAATGCCGCAGCGCCGTCCGAAATGGAACTGGAGTTTGCAGCAGTCACCGTGCCGTCCTTGCGGAAAGCTGGCCGCAGATTTGGTATCTTTTCAGGTGACGCCTTGAACGGTTGCTCATCGGCAGAAATCGTCACCTCACCCTTGCGGGTCTTGAGAGTAAGCGGCGCGATCTCACCATCAAAGCTGCCATCTTCGTTCGCCGTCTTGGCCCGCTTCAGGCTCTCAATCGCATAGGCGTCCTGCGCCTCACGGGTGAACTGGTACTTCTCGGCAGTGTCTTCCGCGAAAGTGCCCATGGCACGGCCTTCTTCGTAGGCATCTTCCAGACCATCCAGGAACATGTGGTCTTTCACTTCCCCATGACCGATACGCATGCCGCCGCGGGCGTTGGGCAGGAGATAGGGCGCGTTGGTCATGCTCTCCATGCCACCGGCAACCACAATGTCTGCGGAACCAACCAGGATACCGTCATGGGCGAGCATGGCGGCCTTCATGCCGGAGCCACACACCTTGTTGATTGTCGTCGCACCTGCTTCGTCCGGGATGCCTGCCCGGCGTGACGCCTGGCGCGCGGGTGCCTGGCCGGTTCCCGCCGGAAGCACCAGTCCCATGATCACTTCGTCGACCTGATCAGCTTCAAGGCCCGCATCTTCAAGGGCGGCCTTGATGGCATGTGTTCCAAGATCAGGCGCACTGACACTCGACAGATCACCCTGAAACCCGCCCATGGGCGTGCGCTTGGCACCAACAATTACAACGGGATCTTTTTCCATTGGGTTTGCTCTCTTCTTTGAAGATGGTCGCTAGAAATCGGCACCAAGACCGACACATATCAATATGGGCGCGGTTTTAGCGTATGGCGCCGGTGATTGAAAACGTAAAGCTGTCGTCCCGATCAATCACCACATGGGCCCGCGCGGGCATCTCGTCCCAAATCCGCAGGGTCAATCGCTCATAATGCGCCACAAATCGGCGCACTGCGGCTTCATCCATGGTGGCTTTACCAGGCTCGGCGGCTGCAAGACCTGCTTCCTGCTTGATGCGCGACTGAACCACACTCTCGATCCCCGGCACACGGATCAAAATGAGTGGATCAAGGTCGCACCAAAGGGGCCAGTAGTCATTGGAAAGCGCTTCGTTCCACCATCGCCACCACACACCATCCGGATCTTCCACAGCTTCAAGATCATTAATCGCCCCACGCCAGCGATCCTGTGCCGCCGGCTGCGCGCCCACACACCACCCCTCAAACAAAACCACATCCGGACGCCCAACATACGAAGTCCGCTGGTCATGCGGCAGGCGGTCATCATCGAGTTTCGAGAAGACCGGGAGCGATGTTCTTTGTTGCGGGCCGGCTGAGGCAAGCGCCGCCAGGGTCGTAGAATACAGTCCCATGTCATGGGTCCCGGGCACGCCACGGGTAACGCACAGCGGATGGACATCGCGACCCAATGCGGTCCGGGTTTCTTTTGGCAAATAGAAGTCATCAAGCGACAGTGTCAGTGCCCGCTTGCCGTGTGTTGCCAGTTCCGCTTCGAGGGCGTGCGCAAGTGTTGTCTTGCCCGAACCCTGTGCGCCGCAAATGCCCGCAACAACCATTCCAGTCTGTCCGGGCACTGCAGCAGCCAACCGCTCTGCCAGTGGCGGCAGCAGGGCAACAAGGCTTGGATCAACAGATGTCTTGTCGGTAGTCAAACGACCGTCTGGTAGGCAGCAAAGCACATGGCAAGACCCGCCACATAGGTGCCCAGCGCACCCACTGCCTTAAGCACATGTGGTTTCTCAAGGGTCTTGCAGGTCAGGAAACCCAAGACCACGAGATAGCGACTGACAGCAGCAACAATCATCGCCCAGCCAACCCAGGCCGCTACATCCTGCGTACCAAGGTAGAGGGTGAGTATCGCGAGAATAGGCACATACTCGGCAGCATTGCCATGCGCCCGCACTGCCTTGTTCAACCCGCTGGTCGGATCCGCCTCAAGGCCCGTGATCACGTTGGTTCGTCCGCGTTGGACCGACACCCAGAACCCCAGCAGAAAAATCAGAAGCGCCATCGCAACGACGCACAGAACAGCAGTGCCCATGTCAAAACTCCCCTTTGCAGCTGTGCCGTTAAGCCGACACTTGTCCAAAGCCTAGCATGCATGAACCGCCAGAGTTCAAATGGCTATTCGTTAAACAGCCTGCGCGTGCCCATGGATTCAATTGCTTCGGCGATGCGTGATACTGCAATGCGATACGCCGCTGAGCGCAGATCCGTGTTGTCGTCCTCGGCCCGGCTTGCAACAGCTTTTGCCATCCGTTCCATGCGGGCATCCAGATCAGCAAACACCTCATCGCGCCCCATTTGCTCACCGGTGCGGTTTTGAACCCATTCAAGGTAGGACACACTGACCCCGCCTGCATTGGCGAGAATGTCAGGCACAACGTGAACACCGCGCTCTGTCAGCCGGTCCGCACCCTTCACGGTGCACGCCTGATTAGACACCTCGACCACAACACCGGCCGCCACGTCGTCAGCGTTCGTTTCATCGATCCAGCCACCCAGTGCAGCGGGGACCAATACATCGGCCTCGACTTTGCGCAGATCATTGTCCGCAACAGCATCGGCAAAGCCCTTAATGCCACCATTATCGGTTTTGTAGTCTTCGGCTTTCTTTGGCTCCAACCCCTCAGCTGAGTAGACGGCCCCGGACGAGTCAGAAAGGGCAACAATTCGGAACCCGGCTTCGTGCATGTCGTTGGCAAACTGGGCCCCGGCATTACCAAAGCCCTGGATGGCGAAACTGGCATCTTCCGCGAGCTCCAGATGGTCTTTCAAGGCCATCACGACCTTTGCCGCACCACGACCCGTCGCTTCCGTCCGCCCCTCGATACCGCCCAGCACAATCGGCTTGCCGGTGATGCTGGCCGTCTGCGCCGTGCCTTCCAATGCCGCCAGTTCGTCTGCCATCCAGGCCAGAACCGTGCCATTGGTATTGACGTCCGGGGCAGGGACATCACGGCCCACACCCAGGTCCTGGCGCAGGGCGCGCACATAGCCGCGCGCCACACGCTCCAGCTCATGGCGGCTCAATTCACTTGGATTAACAGCAACGCCACCCTTGCCGCCGCCAAACGGCAACCCGGCAAGCGCTGTCTTGAAGGTCATCAGGAAGGACAGCGTGTTGACCTCTTCGGCATCAACCGAGGGGTGGAACCGAATGCCGCCTTTGGCTGGGCCAAGCGCGTTGGAATACACAGTCCGCCAGGCTGGGAAAGTCCGCAAGGAGCCATCACCCATACGCACATTGATGCTGGCTGCAACAGACCGGGTCGGATGCCTGAGCACCTCACGCACATCATCATTCAGGTCAAGGGCATCTGCTGCGCGCTCAAGGAACGCGCAAACATCAAGGGAGGAAGAAGACATAAAATGCTCCTGTCTATATGTGTTGAGCCTTCATATGAGTCTGGGTTGAGAGACTGCCAGTCACAAGAATTTGTCATTACCGCATTGCGCACGAGGTAGCGTACACTTGCGCGAAACCACATGAGCCTGTTTCCAGCACAGACGCAGCGGCGTCCCATATACGGTGCTTTGTCACAGGGTAGCCAACCGCCGGACACCGTCGAAAGCCATGCAGCGTTCATACCGTCACACCGCATCACTCTTCGCCGCCCTTCTCGCCTTGACCATCGCGTCACAGGCACTCGCACAGGGGCGCGGCGGGCCCGCACAGGTATTTGTGCAGGAGGCAAAAACAAGCCGTTTCGTGGACCGCATCGAGGCAATCGGCACCCTGCGGGCAAATGAGACCGTCGAGATTACGGCAACTGTCACGGACACGGTTACCGGTGTCTATTTTGATGACGGCGCTCGGGTGGGTGTGGGCGACACGCTGCTGACCATGGCCGACGGCGAAGAGCGGGCCCTGCTGGAGGAAGAAAACGCCGCCGCGGAAGAAGCCAGGCGTCAGCTCAATCGCGCCAGAACCCTTGTCGGCCAGGGAACGATCTCCCGCTCCGTTCTTGATGAGCGCAATCGGGCGTATGAAACCGCTGTGGCTCGCAGGCGGGCCCTCCAATCCCGGCTGAAAGACCGCGTCATCACGGCGCCCTTTGATGGTGTCGTCGGTCTTCGCCGCATTTCTGTCGGGGCCCTCGTCACGCCGGGCGATGTCATTACGCGCATTCATGATGACGGCGTGATGAAACTGGATTTCTCCGTACCGTCCACCTTCCTGTCATCTCTAAAACCCGGCGTCGCCATCAGGGCCAAGGCCCGCGCTCTCGACGACAGGGAGTTCGATGGCGAAATTTCAAGCCTCGACAATGAGATTGATCCCGTAACCCGCTCAATCATTGTGCGAGCCCTGTTGCAAAACAAAGATCGTGTGCTGCGCCCGGGCCTGCTCATGTCCGTGGAGCTGTTGCGCAACCCGCGCAACGCCGTCGCCATTCCTGAAGAAGCAATCGTGCCCATCGCGCGCGAAACCTATGCATTCGTCGCTGTCGAGAATGACGGCGCCATGATTGCCGAGCGTCGCCGCATTACCATTGGCGCCCGCCGACCGGGTGAAGTGGAAGTGACGGACGGCCTTCGCGCAGGTGAAATCATCATCACTCGGGGCGCCGGCCAGTTGCAGCCAAACCAGGCGATCATCGTTCGGGCAACCGGCTCGCAGGGCGATACACTCGAGAACCTCTTAGGGCCTGACGCCGCCACCTCTACACCCGCCGACGGATAAGCAAGCAGGATACGTCCCATGTTTCTCTCAGACCTTTCCGTCACCCGACCCGTCTTCGGCATGGTGCTGGGAATGCTGCTCGTTGTCTTTGGCGTTGTGTCCTTCACACAGCTTCCGTTGCGCCAGTATCCGGACATCGATCCTCCGGTCGTCACCATCGAAACAAGCTATCCCGGCGCTGCCGCATCTATTGTTGAATCCCGCATCACCGAAATCATCGAGGACCGCATCTCCGGCGTCGAAGGTGTGGATTTCATCCAAAGCAGCAGCGAAGACGGCGAGAGCAACGTTACCATTCAGTTCAAGACTGGTCGTGATGTGGACTCTGCCGCAAATGACGTGCGTGACCGCGTGTCGCGCATCCTCGACAACCTTCCAGAGGAAGCCAATCCGCCGGAAGTCCAGAAGCGCGATGCCAATCAGGACGTCATTGTGTGGCTGTCCCTCTCCAGCCCCGAAATGTCGGTTCTTGAACTGACCGATTTCGCTGAACGCTATGTGCTGGATCGTTTCTCGGTTCTGCCTGGTGTTGCACGCGTCCGCCTGTCAGGTGCGAAAAGCTACGCCATGCGCATCTGGCTGGACCGTCTGGAAATGGCCGCGCGAGGTCTGACCGCATCAGACGTTGAACGCGCCTTGCGTGCCGAAAATGTTGAGCTTCCTGCCGGCAGTGTGGAAAGCCTGGAACGCCAGTTCACCGTGCGCGTCGCACGCTCTTTCAACGACGCAGAGGACTTCTCTCATCTCGTGCTGGCCCGTGGCGATGATGGTTATCTCGTTCGCCTGGGTGACATTGCACGCGTGGAACGGGCAGCAGCTGAAGACCGCACTTTCTTCAGGGGCAATACCCTGCCCCGCGTCGGCCTGGGCATCGTCAAGCAATCAACTGCCAACACAATCGATGTCGCCCGTGGTGCAAAGGCGGAAGCAGACCGCCTGAACCCGACACTTCCGGAAGGAATGTCAGTCACTGTCAGTTTCGACACATCCATCTTTGTGGAAGGCGCCATCAACGAGGTTTACAAGACCCTCGCCATAGCCATGGTTCTGGTTGTGCTGGTGATCCTGGCATTTCTCGGCAATCTGCGTGCAATGCTGGTGCCCGCGGTGACGGTGCCGATTTCCATCATCGCCAGTTTCACGCTGGTTCTGATCCTCGGATTTTCAATCAACCTGCTCACGCTGCTGGCCCTTGTTCTTGCAATTGGCCTGGTGGTGGATGACAGCATTGTGGTGCTCGAAAATATTCAGCGCCGCATGGATGAACTCAAAGAGACACCCCTCGTCGCCGCCTTTGAAGGCACCCGCCAGGTGGGCTTTGCCGTCATCGCCACCACCATGGTTCTGATATCCGTGTTCGTGCCCATCGCTTTCACTGAGGGCGATATCGGGCGGCTTTTTGCCGAGTTTGCCCTGACCATGGCTGCTGCCGTGGCCATCTCAAGTCTCGTGGCGCTCACAATCTCTCCGATGATCGCGTCCAAGATTCTCAAACCGAACAAATCAGACAGCAGCATTGGCGCGCGCGTTGAAGCGCTGCTGCTGTCGTCGCGCAACTGGTATGCCCATGCGTTGGAGTGGTCGCTGTCCCGTCCGCTTATTGTCGGCGGTGTATTTGTCGCCCTGCTGGTCGGCACAGCTGGACTGTTCACCCTGCTGCCCAGCGAATACTCCCCGCGCGAGGACAGAGGCGCCTTCTTCATCATCGTCAATGGACCCCAGGGGGCAACGCACGACTATATGAGTGAGTATATGGACGAGATCGAAGCGCGACTTGTTCCCTATCTCGACAGCGAGGAAATGCACACCCTGCTCGTCCGCAGCCCGCGCAGCTTTGGCAACATAACCAACTTCAACACCGGCATTGTGATCTGTGTGCTCAATGACTGGTCAGATCGCCGCTCTGCCTTTGTCATCATTGATGAGGTGCGTCAGCGCCTGTCTGATTTGCCCGGCGTCAGCGCCTTCCCGGTCATGAGCCGTGGTTTTGGCGGCGGCTCCAGCAAGCCGGTGCAATTCGTAATTGGCGGCGGGACCTATGATGAAATTGCCCAGTGGCGGGACATCATTCTGGAAGAGTTGGAAACCAACAACCCGGGCTTAAGCGGCCTCGACTGGGACTACAAGGAAACCCAGCCGCAGGTGGAAGTCGATGTGGACTACGACCGCGCTGCCGAACTCGGCGTCACGGTTTCAGAAATCGGCAGAACGCTTGAAACCATGTTGGGCTCGCGCCGCGTAACAACCTACATCGATGGCGGCGAAGAATACGACGTCATCCTTGAAGGCGAGCGCGATGCTCAGCGCACACCAACCGACATGCAGAACATCTATGTGCGCTCCGCACGCAGCGACCGACTGATCCCCTTGTCGAACCTTGTGACGATCAGAGAGTTTGCCGGATCAACAACCTGGTTGAGATGCGCGATCGCGTCTCCAAGTGACAGCCCGTCTTCGAGATTGGCTTCAATCGTAATGGAGCGGACGC
>JBCBUN010000033.1:0-9947 GCA_039818145.1 Pseudomonadota bacterium | reverse complement strand
GTCACCCATACCGTCATTGATGCGGCGGCCGGCCAGAATCATTTCGGAGTGATGGCCCACTTCCTGCGCCTTGTGGGTGAGGTAGTAAGGATCAACGCCAATGCAGTGGCCACCCACAAGCCCGGGGCGGAACGGAAGGAAGTTCCATTTGGTGCCTGCAGCCTTGAGCACTTCTTCGGTGTCGATGCCAAGGCGTGAGAACAGGACGGCAAGTTCATTGACGAGGGCGATGTTGACGTCGCGCTGGGTGTTTTCAATCACCTTGGCCGCTTCTGCCACGCGAATGGACGACGCCTTGAAGGTACCTGCGGTGATGATACTGCCGTAAAGCGCGTCAATCAGGTCAGCTGCCTGTGGCGTCGAGCCGGAGGTGACTTTTTGAATGTCCGCCAGCCGATGCTTCTTGTCGCCGGGATTGATGCGTTCGGGGCTGTAGCCGCAGTAGAAGTCTTCGTTGAATTTGAGGCCGGATACTCTTTCGAGCACAGGCACGCAATGCTCTTCGGTGGCGCCGGGAAAGACCGTTGATTCATAGACCACGATGTCGCCGCGCTTGAGAACCTTGCCGACAGTCTCGCTGGCGCGTTCAAGATAGGACAGGTCCGGGCGCTTGAAGGCGTCGATCGGCGTCGGCACCGTGATGATGAAGAAGTTTGCGCTCGCCAGATCATCCGGGTTGGAGGCAAATGTGAGCCGGGTCGCTGCGGCCAACTCATCAGGCTCTACTTCGCGTGTTTCGTCATGGCCTGCGGTCAGGTCTGCTACACGTTTTGGATTGACGTCAAAGGCGATCGTCGGACGAGCATGGCCAAAGGCGACCGCGACCGGCAGGCCGACATAGCCTATTCCGATGACGGCAGGGCGAAGGCCTGAGATGTCTGCGGGAAGCTCGGCTGGTTTCGCCATCGCGGCGTCCTTCTGGAATGGGTCCCGTGTGCGGGCGTATCTATCCGCTGTCTTTGCAAGGGCCGCCGGAAAAAAGCAAGTCCACAGCGGGATTGATGGTGAATTTGAGCCTTGGCCATCGCACAGGTTGCGGGCGAGGCTTGGGACCGCTAAGTGCTGGCCTTGTGTTTTGCATGGACCCAATTGTGAGCAACCCAAATGAGCGATCCGATTGCCTTTATTGATCTTGCTGCCCAGCAGGCCCGTATCCGCGACAAGGTCGATGTCGCTGTTGCGAAGGTTCTGGACCATGGGATGTACATCAACGGGCCGGAAATCCTCGAACTTGAGGCGCAGCTGGGCACTTTCAGCGGGTCTGAGCATGTCATCGGCTGCGCCAGCGGCACGGATGCCCTGGGACTGGTGCTGATGGCGCGGGGGCTGCGGCCGGGAGATGCCGTCTTTGTGCCTGCGTTTACCTTTATTGCGACAGGTGAAGCCGTGGCGTGGCTGGGCGCAACGCCGGTTTTCGTGGATGTAGACCCCAAGACCTTCAACATGGACCCGCGCCATCTTGAGGCTTCCATCGCCTCAGCCAAGGAGCAGGGCTTGAAGCCTGCCTGTGTGATTGCGGTTGATCTGTTTGGTCAGCCTGCGGACTACCCGGCCCTCAAGGATATCTGCGACTCAGAAGGCCTTTTCCTGCTGGCGGACGCGGCGCAGAGCTATGGCGGTGCGCTGGCGGGCAATCGGGTCGGGTCTTTGGGGGATGCGGCGACGACCAGCTTCTTCCCGGCCAAGCCGCTTGGCTGCTATGGCGATGGCGGCGCGGTCTTTACGGATGATGCCGACATGGCCGATCACATTCGGTCGCTGCGCAACCACGGGGCGGGCGCCGACCGATACGACAATGTGCGCATCGGCATGAATGGCCGAATTGATACGATCCAGGCGGCAATCCTGCTTGAGAAACTGGCGATCTTTGAAGAAGAGCTTGTGTCGCGGCAACGCATTGCCGAGCGGTACAATGCAGCGCTTGAAGACGTTGCCACGGTCCCCTTTGTGGGCAATGCAGCCAAATCTGCCTGGGCGCAATATACGCTTCGGGTGGCGGACCGTGACGCGGTGCGGGCGCGATGCCAGGATGCGGGCATTCCCACCCAGGTCTACTACCCCATCCCGCTGCACAGGCAGACGGCTTACAAGCACTACCCGACGGGTCCCGGAGGGTTGCCGGTATGTGATGCGCTGGCAGCGGACGTTTTGAGCCTGCCCATGCATCCCTATCTGGATGAGGCGACGCAGGACCGGATTATCGAGGGTGTGCGGTCTGCGATTGCCGGTTAGGCGCGCGCGCCAAGCACAGCATATGTCTCGAGCACAGCGGCGGCGATGGCCTCGTTGGAATGCCCTTTGGATATGAAGCTGCGACCAGCGGCACCCATTTTCTGCCGCAGGGCCGCGTCGGTGATGAGGCGTCTCAGGGCGTCCGCCAACCCGGTTGCGTCGCGCACCGGAGCCAGCAGGCCGGTTTCTTCAGCAATGATGGCGTCGCGGCAGCCGGGGACGTCAGTCGTGACACAGGGCAGACCGCACGCAGCAGCTTCCAGCAGCGCTTTTGGCAGGCCTTCGCGATAGGACGGCAGACAAGCAATGTGGCTCGCCCGGTAGAGTGCGGCCATATCCGGCACCTGACCCAGCCACGATACTGACCCTTCAGCCTGCCAGCCTTTCAGTTCAGCCTCCGTGATGGCGGACCGGTTGGCCGGATCAAGTCCCCCCGCCAGTACAAATCGCGCATTCAGCCCTTCGCCTGTGAGGTGCCGGGCGGCCTCCACAAACTCGCGCACGCCCTTGTCGGCCAGCATGCGTGCGGCCAGGACGATCTGCACCGGCGGCGGGGCAGGTGTCTGGGTTGGTGCAAACTGTTCAAGGTCCACGCCGGAGCCGGGAATCAGTCGCGTGCGGGTTGCCGGAACGCCAAAGCGGGTGGTGACGAGGGTCTGGTCGTCCGGGTTCTGGACGATTGCCATTTGCCTTTTGCTGCCAAGGGCCAGCCGCAAGGCGGTTGTCAGCGCAATCCGAATGGCCTGTTCTTTGGCGCCCTGGCCTAAAAAGAAAGAGCCGACGCCTGTCACGGACATGACCGTGGCCTGCCGCTGCCAGCGGGAGACGAGAGCTGCATAGAGGGCCGGTTTCAGCGTGAATGCATGAACAATGTCCGGCTTCAGCGAGCTGACCAGCCGGTTGAGGCTGGTGAGGGTTTCCAGTTCACGGGCGGGGGACGCAAAGCTTCTGGCGAGGGGCCATGGGTGAAAGGTGAAGCCCTGTGTGTCCATGGCACGGGCCTGATCGGCTTCGTTGATGGCCACATGTACGTCCCAGCCCTCGTTTTGGGCGGCCATTGCGATGGGCAGGCGGTGGTTGAAGAATGAATCCAGCTGATTGGCGGCCAGCAGCAGGCGGGGGCCGGACGGGGCAGGGGTCGCGCTATCAGCGGCCAAATGCGTTGAATCCCCCTTTGCACTGGCCCGCGTCTTCATGTATACCCTCGCGACTTGAACTGGCCCGGCGCTGAAAAGCGGCTCGGGCCTCGCACTTTTTCTAAGAACTGGCGCGCGGCCTTACCTTTACTGGGGGCGGGCAGTCGCGACAACACAAGACTGAGGCAGATACCCATGGCGGTTCCCAAAAGTAGAGTAACAAAGGCTCGTCGCGGCTGGCGTCGGAGCCATCACGCCCTTGGGCAGCCGGCTTATGTGGAAAACCCGGATTCCGGTGAACTTCACCGTCCGCACCACATTGACCTGAAGAGCGGCATGTATCGTGGCCGCCAGGTTCTGGAACCAAAAGACGACGCTTAGGCGCCGTTTCTTCAGGCTTTCAGCCAAAAACAAGACTTTCAAGGGGTCCCTCGGGGCCCCTTTTCTTGTTTTGTTCTCCTGTTCTCAGGGTCTACGGGTGAGGCGTCCGCGTCACGGCTGTGCCGTAATTTAACTGTACCTCTTTGAACCACGCGAGGGATTGAGGTGGCCTATGGTACGTATTTCCAAGGGCCACTTATAACACGGGCATCACGCCAACTGAGGTTCACCCTTTTGGCTGCGCCCATCTAACGGATCCGGGGGAAGACCCACATGTTTGCTATTATTCCGCTGCTGCTGCTTCTGCTGATCGCCTACAACGTGGTGGTTTTCATCACCGGGCCTGATCTGGCCACGCAGCTTTTCTCACTCGACATGGTTTCAGGTGCCGTCTGGACATTCACCGTCTCCGACCTGTTCCTGGTTGTCGGTCTTGTGCTGCTGTTCATCGAGATCGTGCGTGCCACGGGCACCTCGCAGTCCTCGATCATCAATCACGGGTTGTCGATGCTCGTTTTCGTGCTGTGCCTGGTCGAATTCATCATCGTGCCGGAAGCAGCGACGTCGACATTCTTCTTCATCACGGCGCTGGCGCTGCTGGACGTGGTGGCCGGGTTCTCGGTGACCATTACAACCGCCCGACGGGACTTTGCCGTCGGCGAGTAACCGCCTCGCGCACTTCTAGACGACATCACTTGCCCAGGCCTCTTGGAGTGCCTGGGCAAGTTTTTTTGTGACCGGACCTTGGGGACGCGCTGTGCCGTCGAGGGTGGTCACAGGGCATATGCCCCACAGGCTGTTGGTCAGGAAAATTTCGTCTGCAGCCTTGAGGGTCTCGATGCTGATGCCGGCCTCGACAACAGTCAGGTTCGCATCGCGCGCCAGGGCCAGCGTGTCATTGCGGGTGATGCCGGCGCGGATCGAACCATCGTCAGGTGGCGTTGTCACGGACCCGTCCTTCACAACAAAAACATTGCCGATGGTGGCGCAGGCGATGCCACCGTCGGCGGACCGCATGAGCGCTTCGTCGGCGCCCGCGGTGTCGGCTTCCATGCGTGCCATGACGTTGTCGGTGTAGTTCAGCGTCTTGAGGGGGCTTGCGGGGCTGGTCGCCAGCTTGCGCACGTTGCTGACCATGACCGACAGGCCGGGAGGCGGGGCAGGAGCGGCGGCAGCGGAGATCATCAAGGTCGGTGTCGGGTCTTGCGGCACTGCCACGCCCCGGCCTGCGGGGCCACGGGTGAGTGTGATGCGCAGGCTGGCGCGGTCTTTGTCTGCAAGGCCGTTTGACTCGAGGGTTTCACGGGCTGCGGCGCGCAGCGTCCGGCTCTCGAAAGGTGGCTTTATCTGCAGCACGGCAGCCCCTTCGAGCAGGCGCATGATGTGCCTGTCGAGGCGGATGATGCGGCCTTCCCGGGCGAGCAAGGTCTCAAACAGGCCATCCGCCAGGAGCAGGCCGCGATCCGATGGAGCGATACGGGCTTCGTCTGCGGGGATGAGAGTGCCGTTGAGCCAGATACGGGGCGTCGACATGGGTGCGTCCTATTCGGCCGTTTGCGCAAACCGCTCGACGGTGCGCCGGGATGTGTAGCCCAGGAAATTGTTCATCAGCGCGTGGCCGTGATCCGTCAGCACGCTTTCGGGATGAAACTGGACGCCGAATGCCGGTGCCGTTCTGTGTGCCACTCCCATGATCGTCGCTGTGTCGTCTTCCAGCCGGGCTGTTACTGACAGGTCTTCCGGCAGGGCGGCATCGGCAATCAGTGAGTGATAGCGGCCCACCTGCATGGGGGATGGCAGATCTGCAAAGACGTCTTTGCCGTGATGGGTAATCGAAGACGCCTGGCCGTGGATGGGGCGAGCGGCCCGGATGATGGTGCCGCCGCATGCCGCCACAAGGCACTGATGGCCAAGGCATACGCCGAGCAGCGGCGTGCCGGTGGCGATGGCTGCGCGGGCAAGTGGTGTCGAGATGCCGGCATCATCCGGTCCGCAGGGTCCCGGCGAAATGATGATGCCTGCGGGCGCCATGGCCAGCGCGTCGTCGATGGTGATGGCATCGTTTCTGACGACCTCAACAGCATCGCCAAGCTCGCGGACATAGCGGGCGAGGTTGAAAACAAAGCTATCGTAATTGTCGATGACCAGAATCATGAAGACGTGCTGCCCATCAATGCGGCCTTCATGGCGCTGGCCTTGGTGATGGTCTCGTCATATTCCTCGTGGGGGTCACTGTCGGCAACGATGCCCCCGCCTGCATGATAGGTGACCTGTGCACCGGTGATTGTCAGTGTCCGGATGGCGATCGACGTATCGATTGCGCCGTCCAGACCAATGAACCCGATAGAGCCGCAATAAGCACCGCGGCTGTGAGGTTCTTCATCAGCAATGATTTCCATGGCGCGGACTTTCGGCGCACCGGTGATGGACCCGCCGGGGAAACAGGCTGCCATGCACTCAAGCGACGATGCATCCGGACGCAGGGTGCCCGTGACGGTCGAAATCAGGTGATGCACGTTTTCAAAGGAATGCAGTTCGCACAGGGCCTCCACCTTTACCGAATGGTCCGCGCAAGTGCGCGACAGGTCATTGCGCTGAAGATCGACGATCATGATGTTTTCAGCGCGGTCTTTGGTGCTGTTCAGCAACTCATCTGCCAGGGCCCTGTCCTGCGCTTCCGTCTCGCCGCGTGGGCGTGTGCCTTTTATGGGCTCCGTGCGGACGTGACCTTCCGGAGTGATCTTCAAAAACCGCTCAGGTGACGATGACACGAGCGTTCTGTCGGGCAGCGTAAGATGTGCTGCGAACGGGGCGGGCGCATCGCCCGCCAGTCGCTGGTAAATGTCGAACGGGGTGACGCCCGCCTGCAATCTGGAGTCAAACCGTTGGGCCAGATTGGCCTGGAAAATGTCGCCTGCGTGGATGAGCTCAATGACGCGCGTGACACTGGCGCGATACGCATCAGTGCCAATGGTTGGCTGTGGATCGCTGCAGGGACCGGTTGCCGACGGGCGCGCCTGTGAGGCCTGTTGGACCAAGGCCATCAGCGCCGCCCTGCGCTCCTGTGCGGCCGGGCTGTCCCATGGCGACAGGACGAACGCGTGATCCGCGCCTTGCGGGCAGGCGAGAACGGCGTCATAGAAACCGACGGTCAGGACCGGCGTGTCCTGATCCATGCCCTTGGGTGACGGCAGGCGCTCAAGGGCATGGGCAAGCTCATAGGCGAAGAACCCTGCAGCGCCACCGGCAAAGGGGACCGGTGTCTTGCCGGGCTCATATGCATGGGCCTGCTTCCAGGCTTCAAGAGCGGCATCGAGGCGCTGGAAAGCACCGCCGGATGCTTGTGCGTCAAGGTCACCCAAGGTGATGGTCAGTGTTTCCGCAGGGTCCAGCAGGATGTACGCGACATCGTCAGACCCCTGCCAATCCAGCAATTGCGCGAAGGGTCTGTCAGCCACCGGCGCAAAGATATCCACCGGGCGGATGCCGGTGGGCAGTGTCACCTTTTCCCAGATGGCGGATGCTGAGAGATCGGGTGCTTGGTCTGGTAGGGCTGACGACAGGTGACGTGTCCGTTGATTTGGCCTGAAGCGGGCAATTGCGCGGGTTCAACCTTGCGCTGGGCGCATGCAGTTGCTTTGCTGATGACTAATAATACCGCATTTAAGGGGCGTGCGGCGCATGTCCATTGAGGACCAGCCATGCATGGTTTTTGACGCTTCTTACGCGGATGAATGACAACGGGATTTGTGGCCTGACGGGGCCTGAGGGAGAACACGACATGAGTGATGCATTTCGCGAAAACCTGCTGAAAGACAAGGTCGCCTTTTTTGCAGGGGCGTCCTCGGGCATCAATCTGGGGGTTGCCCAGCGCTTTGCGCAGGAAGGGGCGAAGGTCGTCCTGATATCGCGCAGCCACGACAAGATTCAGGATGCGGTCAAGAGCATTACAGATGAAGGCGGCACGGCGTTTGGCATGGCGTGCGACGTCCGCGACTTCGAAAGCGTTGATGGTGCCTTGAAGAAAGCCAAGGAAGAATACGGCGAGATTGATTTTGTGCTGTCCGGCGCGGCGGGAAACTTTGTAGCGCCGGCGCTTGGCATGTCATCCAACGGCTTCAAGGTCGTGGTCGATATCGATCTGATCGGCACATTCAATGTGCTGCGCGCATCGTTCCCCTATCTCAAACGCCCCGGCGCGTCGCTGGTGGCAATTACGGCCCCGCAGGCTGTGCAGCCTGCCATGTTCCAGGCCCATGTGTGTGCGGCCAAGGCGGGCATCAACATGCTGGTCAAGTGTCTCGGACTTGAGTGGGGTCCGGGTGGTGTTCGCGTCAATGCAGTCTCGCCAGGCCCGATTGCCGATACGGAAGGGATGCGCCGTCTTGCGCCGACACCGGAAGCCGAGGAGGCGATCATCAGTTCCATTGCGCTTCGCAGTTACGGCACCAAGACCGACATTGCCGAGACCTGCATGTGGCTGAGCAGTGAGGCATCGCGCTATGTCACCGGCACCATCATTGATTGTGATGGCGGCACGACTCTTGGGTCTGCCAAGGGGGACGCCATCGGAGAGCTGGGTGACCAGGTTCCTGACTTCACCGCCCGATAGGCAGGGATCAAGCAGCGACCATGGCGATCGACCCTTCACGTTTTGAGACCGTTCAGTACACCGTTAAAAATCACGTTGCGACGGTGATGCTGAACCGGCCTCAGCGACGCAATGCGCTGAACCGGCAAGCCTATGACGAGCTGGAAAAGGCATTTCGGGCTGCGCAGGCAGATGGCGATGTGCGCTGTGTGATCATCACCGGAGCTGACCCGGCCTTTTGTGCTGGTGAAGACGTCAAGGAAATGATGACCGGCGAGCAGAAGGACGCAAGCGTTGCGAAGCTCACCTCCGTGCGGCCCAAACCGACACCTGCCGCCATGGCCGTTCTGGACTGCGACAGGCCGGTCATTGCCGCCGTCAATGGCCCTGCGGTGGGGTGGGGCATGGAGCTGGCGCTGTTTGCCGACATTCGCATTGGCTCGGAACGGGCGCAGATGGGCGAGATCTTCATCAAGCGCGGGCTTATCTCCGACATTGGCGGTCTTGGTCGCCTGCCGTCTCTCGTTGGGGCGTCAAAGGCAGCTGAATTGCTGTTTACCGGTGATGTGGTGGATGCCCATGAGGCAGAACGCATCGGCATTCTCAGCCGGGTGGTCGCCCATGACACGCTGATGGATGACGCCCGCAGCCTGGCGGGACGCATTGCGGAGAATGCGCCACTTGCCCTGCGCTACATGAAAGAGGGTTTACGGATATCTGCTGGTCAGGACTATCAGGCGCTTGGCGGCTGGGTCTCAGGCACCCTGGGGAAGCTTTTTCAGACTGAAGACCATTCTGAAGGCGTCGCCAGTTTTCTTGAGAAGCGGCCGCCGCAGTTCAAAGGGCGCTAGGCGGATAGATGGCGCTATTTTTTGATCAGAAGTGGTTCACGGACCGGCTCAACGATATGGGCCGTACGCCGAATGATCTGGCGGAGGCTATTGGCATGCCGCTGATCGAGCTCGCGGCGGTCTGGAAGGATCAGCGGGAGCTATCGGTTGAGGAAGTGCGCGGGATGGCGCAGTTCCTGAAGGCACCGGCCCAAGAAGTGGCATCGCGCGCTGGCGTATCGACGCCGATACCGAGTGACCCGGTCGAGGCAGGCGCTGCAGGCAGTGACCTAGCGCCTGTGCTAGAACGGCTGGATGAGATGGCGCATCGGCTCGACAGGCTTGAGCGGGCTGTTGGCGACATCAAGGCATTGCTGCTGGATACGCGGCTGAATGGGGATGAGAAGGACAACTAGATGGGTAACGTAGCACCGGCATTGTTTGCTGGTTTGTTTCTTGGCGCCGGTATTTTTGCGGTGCTCCAGGTCCGCGCCTCCTCCGTGGGCGGACAGATTTTCTGGCTGGTGGGGCTGATGAGCTTCGCGGTTGGCGGGTTGTTCGCGTCGGTGCGGCTGTTTGTTCCAAGCGTTGAACCTGTCTATGTGACCGTCCTGCTGTTTTGCATTTCTGTCGGCCTTGGCGCGATCCTGATCGGTATTGTGTCCCATCTTGTGCGGCCCATGCCTGAACGATGGACGACGATTGGGCTGGCCATCCCGGTTGTTGTGTATGTGGTGGCAGTGCTCACAGATCAGATTCACTTTGCGGCACTTGTTC